>DASYLL010000019.1:0-3600 GCA_036009605.1 Thermoanaerobaculia bacterium
GAGGCGCTGCTCGAGGTCGAAAAGGAAAACCTGCGCAAGCAGATCGCGAATTACAACCAGGGACTGGCAGCGCATGCCGGCCTCTCCGAGCGTCTCATGACGCAAATCAAGAAACTGGAAGCGCAGGAGCGCGAGTTGCGCGCGAAAGCCGCGGCGAACCTTCGCGCCGGCAATCGCGAAGCCGCCGGCAATCACGCGCTCAACCTCCAGACCGTGCAGCGCGAGCTCACGGAAAATCGCGCGCAGCTCGAACAGGCCGAGACCACGTATCACGAGCTCATCAAAGCGCGTGACGTCTCCGTGCGCGCCGCGCAGAACAAAATCGAAGCGCTGCGCACCTCGCTCAACGATCTCAAGATCAAGAAAGCCACGGCCGAGCTCACTGAGATGGCGTCGGGCATGATCAGCACGATCGGCGGCGCCGGCGACACACTCGATCGCCTGCACAAGATGGTCGAGGAAGAGCGCGAAGTTGCGGCCGGCCGCGCGCGCGTCGCCCGCGACTCGCTGAGCACCGCCGACATCATGATCAAAGACGACGAACAGAAAGCACTCGCCGAACAGGCCCTCGCCGACTTCGCCGCGCAGGAAGGCATCGCCATTCAGGCCGATCCCACGAGCACCACCCCTGCGACGGAGACCGTGAAGGCGATGGGGCCGGCGACCACGGAGTAAGTTGCGCTACCTCTACCGCGCTTTCTTCGCCCGTCCCGACATCCCGCTGCTGCGGTTGCCGTGGAACGCATTGGGCGTGCTCGCCGCGGGGATCGCCGGGTTCTGGGACCCGGCGATCTGGGGCGTCGCGGCAGCGGGCGAATTCATGTACCTGCTCACGCTGGCGTCGAATCCCGGCTTCCAGCGCCACCTCGAAGAAACGCGCAATGAAGAGCTGCGCGGCGATACCGAGGACGCTCGCAAGGCGCTTCTCAAACGGGTGGGTGGATCGGCGCGGCAGCGCTACACAAAGCTCGAAGAAAAGCGGCGCAGACTCGAAGCATTGTTCCGCGACAACTCCAGCGACGACCTCTTCTTCGAAAACAATCGTGACGCGCTGCAGCGATTGACGTGGCTCTATCTCAACCTGCTCGTCGCGCAGCGCAACATCGTCATCGCACCGGCATCGGATGAGCGCGAGCTGCAGAAACAGATCGACGCGTATCAGCGCGAGATCGCAAACTCGCCCTCCCCTTCCGTCCGCGCGTCGAATGAAGCCACGGTTCGCCTTCTGACCGAGCGATTGCACAACGTGCAGCATCGCGAACTGTCGCTCGCCGAGATCGACGCCGACCTCGTCCGCATCGAAACACAGCTCGACTTCGCACTCGAAGAAGCGAGTCTGCGCGGACGTCCGAACGCGATCTCCGCAAACGTCGCGCTCACGTCGCGGCTCCTCGAAAATCTCGACGAGGGAACGACGACATACGGCTCTTCGGATACGCTGCATCAATAGATCTATGTCGCTTCCTGCCTGGGCTACCCGCCTCGTCTCGCTCTATCAGTCGCACGCCGCCAACCAGTTTCTGCTGCACGGCAACGTCAACGATCGCTACCTCCTCGACGCGCGCACGCTCGGCTCGCTGTACGAGTTCCTCACGCGCGTGATCCTGCCGCGCTTCGACGTCGTGCTCAGCTACGACGTCGGCAACGGCGTGCGCATCGAAAAGGGCAGCGAGATCGTCACGAAGTGGCCCGCATTCAAGGAAAATCCGGAGCTCCCTCGTGTCCCGCGCGCCGCCACCGAATGGCTCACGCGCTTCTTCCGCTACTCCGCCAATCTCGCCCGCCTCGGGCACGAATCGCATCAGATCGGCTTCGTGATGAAGTCCGCGCATCTCGTCGCGCCTGCATTGCCCGGCGCGCTCAATTACGACCTCAGTGCGCTCGCGATGTTGATGCGCGACTGGGCGTCGGACGACGCGCTCACGCGACACTCGCTCGCGACGTTCCTCATCACCGAAAATCTCAACGATCTCCATCCGCTGCTCGTCAACCATCCGCGCGCCGCTCCGATCGAAGTGCCGTTGCCGTCGACGAGCGAGCTTCGCGATGCACTGCAACTTCTCTCGGCCGAACACGCGACCGTGCTCGCCGAGTTCGCGCCGACGTACGACACGCTCGCGCATCAACTCACCGGCACGACGCTGACGTCCGTCGAGAATCTCCTGCGCATCAAGTCGCACGCGAAAGAAGTGCTGCACGCGCCCGACCTCGTCTCGATGCGCAAAGAGCTCGTCGAGAAAGATTCGGCGGGTCTCATCGAGTTCATCGAATCGAAACGCACGCTCGACGATTTCCACGCGCAGGAACGCCTGAAAACGTGGCTGCGTCAGGACATCAAGCTGTGGCAGATGAACGACGTGCAGGCGCTGCCGATGGGCTACCTGCTCTGCGGTCCCGTCGGCACCGGCAAGACGTATCTCGTCGAATGTCTGGCCGGCGAAGCAGGCGTGCCCGTCGTGAAGTTGAAGAATTTTCGCGACAAGTGGGTCGGCAGCACGGAGGGAAATCTCGAGAAGATTTTCCGCCTGCTCAAAGGTCTCGGCCGCTGTTTCGTCTTCATCGACGAAGCCGATCAGGCCCTCGGTAAACGCGACGCCGGCAACAGCGACTCCGGACTCTCCGGCCGCATCTACGGCATGTTCGCGGAGCAGATGAGCAATCCCGCGAATCGCGGAAAGATCGTCTGGATCCTCGCGTCGAGCCGTCCCGATCTGATCGAAGTCGATCTCAAACGCCCCGGCCGCGTCGACGTGAAGATTCCGATCTTCCCGACGACCACCGCCGCGGAAGGATTCACGCTGCTGCGTGCGCTCGCGAAACGTCGCGGCGTCGAACTGCTCGAGACTGATTTCGCGGCGATCGAATCGCTCGTTCCGAAACTCCTCACACCCGGTGCCGCGGAATCGATCGCAGTGAAGGTCTATCGCGCGGTGCGTACCGAAGGGCTCGCTCCGATCGATGCGCTGCGCGACACGCTCGATCAATATCAGCCGCCTGTCCCGCCGGACGTCATGGACTTTCAGATCGCACTCGCCGCGCGTGAAGCGAGCGACGGTGATTTCGTGCCGGAGATGTTCCGACACTTGCGCTGAACGGTTCTACAATTCAGCGCATGTCGCTCCTGATGCAGCGGAAGTCCGCCTCCACTCCGCCTCGCCTCGAAGGAAAGGAAATGCTCGTCGGCCCCGATCCCGGGCTCGCGAAAGTGAAGGGCGTGATGTTCGGCGGACGCAAGCAGTTCCTGATCGACACGATCGGTGAGGAAGGCTTCCACGCGCTGGCCGAGAAGCTCACACCACGCACGCGCGGCTACGTGAAGACGCCGCTCGCCTCGAGCTGGTGCGAGTTCGAATCACTCATCGAGCTCGACAAAGCGATTCATCACGAGCTGAAGGCGAAGTATCCGAACGTGCTCGCGCTCATCGGCGCCGCATCCGCGGAGCTCGGCATCGGCCGCATCTATCGCTCGCTCGACACGGAGAGTCTCGCGCAGTTCCTCGAGACGAACGCGATGTTCCACGACCAATATCAGAAGTTCGGCGCCGTCCGTTTCGAGAAAACTGCGAATGGCGCGCGCATGATCTATTCGAACTATCCCTG
>DASYLL010000020.1:0-4973 GCA_036009605.1 Thermoanaerobaculia bacterium
AGAACCGACAACGCGACGAACGAAACGCGGAGCGCTTCGAGATGAGGCGCCTGTCCGATGTCCGTTATCGGCGTTCCGAACCCGACCGCCGAGCGACGACTCACAGACAACCGACAACCGAGAACCGACAACATCCGACGACCGAAACGCGCAGCGTTTCGAGAGGAGGAATATGAAAATCACGGAGCTCCGGGTCCGCGACATTCGCTTCCCGACGTCGCTCGACATGGACGGATCGGATGCCCTCAACCTCGGCGACTATTCGGCGACCTACGTCACCGTCGTCACCGACAGCGGCCTCTCCGGCGACGGCCTGACGTTCACGAACGGCCGCGGAAACGAGATCGTCGTCGCGGCCGTGCACGCGCTCAAGCATCACGTCATCGGCCGGCGACTCGACGACATCCTCGCCGACTTCTGCGGCTTCTATCGCGACCTCACCGTCGACAAACAACTGCGATGGCTCGGTCCCGAAAAGGGGATCCTGCACATGGCCACGGGCGCGATCATCAACGCCGTCTGGGACCTCTGGGCGAAGCGCGAAGAGAAGCCGATGTGGAAGCTCCTCGCCGACCTCACGCCCGAAGAGATCGTGAGCACGATCGACTTCACGTACATCACGGACGTGCTCACGCCCGAAGAAGCGATCGAGATCCTGCGCGCGAAAGAAAGCGGCCGCGCGGCGCGCGCAGAAGAAATGCTGCGCGACGGCTTCCCCGCCTACACGACGTCGACGGGCTGGCTCGGTTATTCCGATGAAAAAGTGCGCCGCCTCTGCCGCGAAGCCATCGACCAGGGATGGACCGCGTTCAAGATGAAAGTCGGCCGCAACCTCGACGACAACATCCGCCGCGCCGCATTGATGCGCGACGAGATCGGCAACGAGCGTCTTCTGATGATGGACGCGAATCAATGCTGGGACGTCGGCGAAGCGATCGAGCAGATGAAAGCGCTCGCGGTCTTCGATCCGTGGTGGATCGAAGAGCCGACCAGCCCCGACGACGCGCTCGGCCACGCAACGATTGCCCGCGCGATCGAGCCGATCGGCGTCGCCACGGGTGAAGTCGTGCAGAACCGCGTCATCTTCAAACAGATGCTGCAGTCGAACGCGCTTCGTTTTCTGCAGGTCGACAGTTGCCGCATGGGCGGCGTCAATGAAGTGCTGGCCGTGCTGCTCATGGCCGCGAAATTCAACGTGCCGGTCTGCCCGCACGCAGGCGGCGTCGGACTGTGCGAGTACGTCCAGCACATCTCGATCTTCGACTACATCGCCATCGGCGGCAGCCTCGAGAACCGCGTCTGCGAGTACGTCGATCACCTGCACGAACACTTCGTCGATCCCTGCATCGTCAGCAACGCGCGTTATGTCGCGCCGACGCGTCCCGGCTACAGCATCACCATGAAACCGGAGTCGCTCGACGCCTACGAATTTCCTGCCGGACGCGTCTGGCGCAACCTCAGAACGGTGGCCATGCGATGAGCGTCGAAGTTTCGGCTCCCCCTGCTGCAGATGCCGCCGAAGAGGCGCCGCCGAAGCGTGGACACGTGCGGTGGATCGTCTGCACGCTGCTGCTGTTCGCGACCACGATCAACTACATCGATCGACAGGTCCTCGGCATCCTCGCGCCGACGCTGCAGAAAGAGATCGGCTGGACCGAAATCCAGTACGGCTACATCGTCACGTCGTTTCAGCTCGCGTATGCGATCGGCCTGCTGCTCGTCGGACGCGTGCTCGACGTGATCGGCACGAAGCTCGGCTTCGCGTTCGCGATCGTCTTCTGGAGCATTGCCGCCATGGCGCACGCGCTCGTTCGCACGCCATTCGGATTCGGACTGGCGCGCTTCGGCCTCGGACTCGGCGAAGCAGGCAACTTCCCCGCCGCGATCAAGACCGTCGCGGAGTGGTTCCCGAAAAAAGAACGCGCCTTCGCCACCGGCATCTTCAACGGCGGCAGCAACCTCGGCGCAATCGTCGCCCCCGCGATCGTGCCGATCATCGCGCTGACCTGGAGCTGGCAGGCCGCGTTTCTCATCACCGGCGCCATCGGTTTCATCTGGCTCTTCTTCTGGCTCTGGCTCTACGAGCCGCCGGAAAAACACAAACGCGTGACGCCGGGCGAGCTCGCGTACATCCGCAGCGATGCCGAAGAAGCCGTGACGCCGATTCCGTGGATGAAGATCATCGGACTGCGGCAGACGTGGGCATTCGCGTTCGGCAAGTTCCTCACCGATCCGGTGTGGTGGTTCTATCTCTACTGGATCCCGAAGTTCCTCAATGAAAAACATGGCCTCACGCTCAGCAAGCTCGGACCGCCGCTGATCGTGATCTATCTCGTCGCGGACGTCGGCAGCATCGGCGGCGGCTGGCTTTCGTCGCGCCTGATCAAGAAGGGCTGGACCATCAACGCGGCGCGCAAAACGACGATGCTCGTCTGCGCGCTTGCGGTCGTGCCGATCGTGTTCGCATCGCAGGTCACGAGCTTGTGGGCCGCCGTGGGGCTGATCAGTCTCGCGGCCGCCGCACATCAGGGCTGGAGCGCGAACATCTTCACGACCGCGTCGGACATGTTCCCGCGCCGCGCGGTCGGCTCCGTCGTCGGCATCGGCGGCATGGCCGGCGCCATCGGTGGCATGTTGATCGCCAGCGCGACGGGCCACATCCTGCAGTTCACCGGCAGCTATCACGCCGTCTTCGTGCTCGCGGGCATCGCGTATCTGCTCGCGCTCGGCGTGATTCACATGCTCGCTCCGCGACTCGAGCCGGCGAACGTATGAAGTCGTTCATCGACGATGATTTCCTTTTGGAGAGCGACGTCGCGCGCGAGCTTTACCATCGCTACGTCGCCAACCTGCCGATCGTCGATTACCACTGTCATCTGCCGGTTGCGCAGATCGCGAGCGATCATCGCTTTCGATCGTTGACGGAGATCTGGCTCGACGGCGATCACTACAAGTGGCGTGCAATGCGCGCGAATGGCGTCGATGAGCGTTACTGCACCGGCGACGCCTCCGATTGGGAGAAGTTCGAGGCGTGGGCGCGCACAGTGCCGGCCACACTGCGCAATCCGCTGTATCACTGGACGCATCTCGAACTGAAACGTCCGTTCGGCAGAACCGATCTGCTGTCGCCGGCAACGGCGCGCGAGATCTACGATCACTGCAACGATCGCCTGCGTCAGCCGGGGTTCTCGACGCAGGGTCTCCTGCGCAAGTTCAACGTCGCCGTCGTCTGCACGACCGACGATCCCGCCGATTCACTCGATCATCATCACGCGCTCGCGCAACGCACCGATCCCGAAACGCGTGTTGTTCCGACATGGCGTCCCGATGCCGCGCTCGCAATCGAAGACGTCGCCTCGTTCAATGCATGGCTCGATCGACTCGAAGCCGCGTCGCGCATCTCGATCGGCACGTTCACTGAGTTTCTCGCTGCGCTCGATCGCCGCCATGCCGAGTTTCACGATGCAGGATGCCGCGCGTCGGATCACGGCCTCGAACAGATGTACGCGGAATCCGCAACGGAAGCCGAAGCTTCGAGCACGTTTGCGAAACTCCGGGCACGACAGGATGTGTCGCGCGATGAAGCGCTGCGCTACAAATCGCTCCTCCTGCACCATTTCGCCGTGATGGATCACGCCCGCGGCTGGGTCCAGCAATACCACCTCGGCGCCCTGCGCAACACGAACTCGCGCCTTCGCAAAAAACTCGGCGCCGACACGGGACTCGATTCCGTCGGCGATTTCGAGATGGCGCGTCCGCTGGCGCGCTTTCTCGATCGTCTCGATGAAACGAACCAGCTCGCGAAGACGATCCTCTACAACCTCAACCCGCGCGACAACGAGCTGTTCGCCACGATGATCGGCAACTTCCAGGACGGCTCCGTGCCGGGCAAGATGCAGTACGGATCCGCGTGGTGGTTCCTCGATCAGAAGGACGGGATGGAAGCGCAGATCCGCGCGCTGTCGAACATGGGACTCTTCTCGCGATTCGTCGGCATGGTCACCGACTCGCGCAGCTTTCTCTCGTACTCACGCCACGAGTATTTCCGCCGCCTGGTCTGCAACCTCCTCGGCAATGACGTCGGCCATGGTTTGCTGCCGAACGACCTCGACCTCCTCGGAAAACTCGCGCAGGACGTTTCGTTCTTCAACGCCCGCGACTATCTCGGCCTCGAGCTCGGACGCCTCGGCAATGTTTAGCCTCGCTGGCTACACCGCCATCGTCACCGGCGCCTCCCGCGGCCTCGGCGCCGCAATGGCCATCGCACTCGCGGAAGCAGGCGCCGACGTCGCGATCGTCGCCCGCGGCGATCTCAGCGAAACCGAATCCGCCATCCGCAACCTCGGCCGTCGCGCGTTCCCCGTGCAAGCCGATCTCGCCGATCGCACCGCAGCCGACACCATCATGCGCGCAGTCCCGATCGCCGACATCCTCGTGAACAACGCGGGCATCATCCGCCGCGCCGACGCCCTCGACTACAGCGACGAAGACTGGGACACCGTCATCGACGTGAACCTGCGCTCGGTCTTCACGCTCAGCCGCGCATTCGCACGAGCGCTCGTCGCACGCAACGGCGGCGGCCGCATCATCAACATCGCTTCGCTGCTCTCGTTCCAGGGCGGCATCCGCGTTCCCGCCTACACCGCCGCGAAGAGCGGCCTGCTCGGCCTCACGCGCGCGCTCGCCAACGAGCTCGCGCCGAAAGGCATCAACGTCAACGCCATCGCGCCGGGCTACATGGAGACGGACAACACGCAGGCGCTGCGCGACGATCCGGTGCGTAGCCGCGACATCCTCGCGCGCATCCCCGCCGCCCGCTGGGGCACGCCGGACGATCTCAAAGGCGCGGTGGTCTTCCTCGCATCGAACGCCTCGGCTTACGTGCACGGAACGACCATCGCCGTCGACGGCGGCTGGTTGTCTCGTTAGTTTGGAGTGCGGCAGCCGCAGCTGCCGCTTTCGTATGCCACAGC
>DASYLL010000021.1:0-8854 GCA_036009605.1 Thermoanaerobaculia bacterium
CGCGATGCGCATCGCGGGCGAGAAGGTGCGCTATGCGCAGCAGGAAGTGAGAGAAATAGGCGTTCACGACTGAGCCTCTGCCGGCGGGTTGTCGGTTCTCGGTTATCCGGGAATCTGCGCCCAGCGAAACGTCACGGACAACTGACAACCGACAACCAGAAAACCTCCTAAGGAGCAGTAGACATGCGTAAATTCATCCTCACCCTCGCCCTCACGTTGACCGTCGTGATTCCCGCGTCGGCCCAGCGGATCAATCTCGACTTTCCCGATCTCGAAGAGCGCGCCGAAGAAGTTGTCGACGTCACGCTCGACGCCTCGATGCTCAAGCTCGCCGCGAAGTTCCTCTCCGGCAACAACGCCGACGAGCGCGCCGTGCGCGACACGATCATCGGCCTCGACGGGATCTACGTCCGCAGCTACGAGTTCGCCAAAGAAGGCGAGTACGACATCCGCCTGATCGACAAGATCAAGTCGCAGCTCGGTCCGACGTGGAAGCCGCTCGTCACCGTGCGCAGCAAGACCAAAGAGAACGTGAACATCATGGCCGACATGCGCGGCGGTCGCATCACGGGTCTCGTGATCATCGCCACCGAGCCGCGCGAGTTCACGATCGTGAACATCACCGGCCCCGTCGACATCGACCGTCTCGCATCTCTCTCCGGCCAGTTCGGAATCCCGGAAATCTCGAAAGGGAAGAGGAACAATGATTAAGCGCATTGCAGTCGCCGCTCTGCTCTTCGCAGCGTTCGCGCTTCCGCTGCACGCCGATTTCGCAGCCGTCGCTCGCGCAATCGACAACCAGAACGGAGTCGACCGCGTCTGGATCCCCTTCCTCGGCATCGCCCGCGCCGTCGTCCGGGTCGTGCAACCCGAAGGCGTTCACGACTTCCAGCTCGTCACGTTCACGAACGAGAGAGATGTCGATCCGAAGAAGCTGCAGGACATCCTGCAGGAGAAAGCCGGGCCGGGATACAGACCGCTCGTGCAGGTCCGCTCGAAACGCTCCGGCGACTGGAGCTTCATCTACGCAAAGCCGTCGCGGAACGCCAATCGCATGGAGCTCCTCGTCCTCACACACGACGGCGAAGAGACGGTTCTGGTGCGCGTCGACGTCAATGCCGCGGTGCTGGCGCGCGAGCTCGGAGAGCGGCCGCGGGAAGTGACTCGGATGGCGCGGCACTGACGTTGTTGCTGGTTGTCAGTTGCTGGTTCAAGGTGCCTTGTCGGGAGTTGTGTCTCTCTCGCGACAAGGCACCTTGAACCAGCAACGAGCAACCAGCAACTCGTCGTATCATGCTCCCTCCGCGACCATGGCCCGGTATGAAGAACGCGACGACTCGTACGATCTCCTCAATCACTACCTGCAGGAAATCGCCCGTATCCCCCGGCTGACACCGGAGCGGGAGAAGGAACTGGGCCGGCGCATCCAGGACAACGACAAGGGCGCGCTCGAGGAACTGGTCAAAGCCAATCTCCGCTTCGTCGTGTCGTACGCCAAGCGCTATCGCAACGCGCACGTCCTCTTCCTCGACCTGATCAACGAAGGCAACATCGGCCTCATTCACGCCGCGAAGAAGTACGACCCCGAGAAGAACGTCAAGTTCATCACGTACGCGGTCTGGTGGATTCGACAGGCGATCCTGCACGCGCTCTCCGAACAGGCCGGCGCGTTCCGCCTGCCGCCGAAACGCGCGAACCTGATGTACCGCCTCGAGAAGGCGATCGCGACGGCGATGACCGAGGGGAGCCACATCCCGACGCCGGACGAACTGGCGCAAAACCTCGGCGTCACCGTGAAGGAAGTGCAGACGCTCCTGCAGGCCAACGCGGACAACTACTCGCTCAACGCGGAGCTCGACGGCGACTCGCACACCGAGCTCGCGGACGTCGTCGAGCAGACGATGATCCCGTCCGCGGAAGTCGAGATGCAGGAACAGTCGCGCCGCGAAGAACTGCTCGCGCACATGTCCGAGCTCTCGCCGAAAGAGCGACTCGTGCTCTCGCTCCGCCACGGCGTCAGCGACAACGTCCCACGCAGCATCCACGACCTCGGGTTGTTCCTCAACCGCACGCCTGAAAACGTGACGTCGATCCTCGAGCAGGCAAAGACAAAGGTTTGCACGAAACTCGACATCACCGAAGGCGAGCTGGCCGTGCTCCTGCTCTACACCAACCCGAATCCGAAAGCATGGTTCCGCTACTGGTACGAGCTCGCCGACCGCCAGGAAGGCGTGACCCCCGCGATCGCGAAAGAACGCCTCCCCTACCTGCAGAACCTCCGCGAGCACGCCTCGGTTCAAGTCGCCGTCGACGGGCTTTCGCTCGAAGAGAAGACGATCGTGAAGTTGCGCTACGGAATCCTGCAGGACGATGAATTGACGTTGCGCGATATCGGGGAGATCCTCAATTTATCGCGCGAGCGCGTACGGCAGATCGAGAGCAGAGCTGAAGCGAAATGTCGTCGCAGCGTGCGGCGCGAGCGCTGACGCTTTTCGCGCCGCACGCGTTGCTGGTTGCTGGTTCAAGGTGCCTTGCGGATTGCTGCTCGCTTCCTTTCCTGTTGCTTGACCCAGTCGATGAGTCCTGCGAGCTCGCGGCCTGCGGCCCGGCCTTGTTTCAAGAGGTGTTCCGCTGACGCGGTGTTGAGGAAGCCGAGGCGCGTCGACGCGATAACCTGGGCCTGTATCTCGTAGAGAGAGCCTCGAGCGTGGCTCAGCATTTGGCGCCACTCGCCGTACGTCAGGCGTCCTTGTCCCTCGGCGATGTTGCTCACGACTGAACACGATGCGCGCCGCATCTGCGATGTCAAGCCGTACAGCTCCTTCGCCGGGAACGTCTCGGTTGCCGTGTACACGTCCACCATGAGATCCAGCGCGCGCTGGAACGCACGAAGATCCTCAAACGTCTTTTGCATGTGTTGTTGGTGCGGAGCGATGGCGCGAGCGAGGAGCTACGGCTCGAGCGCGGAACGCGCAAATTCTACGAAAGTCACCCCAAACCAGCAACCAGCAACCAGCAACAAATTTCCGCGCTAGACTACGACTCAATGCGCGAACCCGATACGCCGCCCATGGGACGTCTCGATGCTCTCGACGTTGCGTCGAAGAAGCTCACCATCCAGACCGAGTTCTTCTTCCGCCCGACGTGGCGCGTGGAAACGAAGGTCTACCTCGGCGGCGCGTTGAAGAAGGTTTACACCGGAGACCTCGACGAGTCGCGCGAGGCGGAGTTGCAGCGGCTCATCAATGAATTTCACCAGGCGAAGCTCGATGAGATCGTGCAGGGGCTCCGGGCGCGGCAGCCGCAATGACGATTCGCGCGCGCGAGTTGCGCAAGTCGTTCCGGACGCATGAGGTCCTCAAAGGCATCGATCTCGAGGTCGCGCCCGGCGAAGTCGTCGGGCTGATCGGTCCGAACGGTGCCGGCAAGACGACCCTCATGTCGTGCCTCCTCGGCTTCCTCCATCCGAACGCGGGCACGATCTCGATCGACGATCGCGCGAATGATGATCTCGACGTTCGCCGTCGCACTGGATTCGTCCCCGAGCGGATGAACTTCTCTCGCGGCGAGACCGGTCGCGCGTTCCTGCGTTACATGGCGTTGCTCGCGGGCGTGCCGCGCAGTGAAGTCGATGCGCGCGCGGATGCGATGCTCACGCGACTCGGCATCCGCGATGCCGCGGGGCGTCTGCTCTCGCAGTATTCGCGCGGCATGTTGCAGCGCATCGGCATGTGTCAGGCGCTGATTCACGAGCCGGCGTATCTCTTTCTCGACGAGCCGACGTCGGGACTCGATCCGAACGGCGTGCTGCTCGTGCGAGAGCTCATCGCGGAACAGAAAGCGCGCGGGGCTGCCGTGCTCCTGAATTCGCATCAACTCGCAGAGATCGAGAAGGTGTGCGATCGCGTGCTCTTTCTCAACGGCGGCGTGATCACGCGACACGAGACGCTGCGTCATCTCGATCACATCGCCATCGCCATCACGATGCTGCCGGGCTCGTTCGATCCTGAGTCGGTCGCGCGCATCGCCGGAATCGCACCGACGAACAACGTTCTGATCACGAATGTCGCAATAGAGAGCGACATCGCGACGCTCGTGCGTGCGCTCGTCGAGAGCGGCGCGGGCGTCATTGATGTGCGACGTCACACGGCCGATCTCGAGGGCATCTTCCGAGGTGAGGCGTGATGTTCAGTTCGGTGGTGATTGTGGAGACGATCCGCAGGCACGTCACGCACGTCGCGTTTCTCATCTATCTCGCGTTGCTGGTGATCTTTGCCGTCGGCATTGCGAACGTCGACGCGCCGCCGATGTGGCCGACGTTCGTCGGACTGCTCGCAATCATCACCGGCTGTAACGTGATCGGTCCCGAGTTCTCGTCGGGTACGTTGCAGTTGATCCTCGTGAAGCCGGTGAATCGCGCGACGTATCTGCTGTCGCGCGTGGCCGGCGTCGTTTGTGTCGTCTGGATCGCGGCGATCGTTGCGTTCATTGCCGAGGCGGTGGGGCATCTGATCGGAGGCGACGTGCCGCTCGAGATGATGGCGACGACGCTGCTGAACACGGCAGTCAGCGCCGTGCTCACGGTCGCACTGCTCACGCTTCTCGGCAGCCTGACGCGCGCGTATCTCAACGTCGCGATTTACGTCGTCCTGCTGATGACGCTGAACATCGTGCCGACGCTGCTGCAGTTCGCGAAAGCGCCGGCGTCCTATGCGCGCGTCTTCAACGTCATCGAACAGAATCTCTATCCGACCGAGCCGCCGCGCTTCGACGGGCCGTGGCTGTTGCTCGTGCTCTCGAACGCCGCGGTCGCGCTCGTGATCGCGTGCTTCGTCTTCCGCAATCGGGAGGTGCCGTATGGCGCCGACTAGTCAGCGCGCATTGCCGCGATTGCTCATCGCCATCGCGATCCTGCTCGTGATCGCGCGCATCGTCGTGCATGTTTCGACGCGCGAAAAGCCGTCGAACGATTCCGTGAACTGGGTGTCGATCGAAGAAGCCGCGCATCTGGCGGTGTCCTCAAATCGACCGATCCTCATGGACTTCACGGCCGAGTGGTGCGGCCCGTGCCACGTCCTCGATGCCGAAGTCTTCCGCGATCCTGCGATGGCGAAAGAGATCAATGAGCGTTTCATCGCGGTGCGCGTCACGGATCGCCAGCGCGAAGACGGCGCGAACAGCGAAGTGGTCGCGGAACTGCAACGCCGCTATCGCGTGAACGGTTTTCCGACAGTGGTTTTTGCGGACGTGTCCGGCGGCGAGCGCGGGCGGATGGAAGGTTACGGCGGGCGCGAGCAGTTTCGTTCCGTGATGGAGAGCGTCCGCTGATGCGGCTGGAGCACCTGAGCGACGAAGAAGAGGACTTCTGGCGCGGCGAGTTCGCGCAGGAGAACTGGATCTTCGGCGCGCTCGCACTAAGCGTGACGCTGCCTGAATTTGCCGGCGGCGTTCCCGCGCTGCGCGAGATGCACTTCGGCTACTACCTGCAACCGCTGCATCTGAATGTCGACGATCGCGAAGACCTCCCGCGCAAGCTCGCACACGTCCTCGCGCGTCGCCGCCCACCGCTCGATTTTTTGGAGCTCTCCGGCGCCGGCGTCCGCATCCCGCATTGCTTCCCGACCGGATTCACGCTGGGCTCGGTGCTGCGGATCACGCTGCAGGAGATGAAGAAGTTGCCGTTGAGGGAGCCACTATGAAGAGTGGCGTTCTCAGTTCTCGGTTGTCGGTTGTCTGTGATTTCTCGCGCTGCGGCGCAGACAACCGACAACTGACCAAAAAGAGAAGCGTTGTCGGTTCTCGGGTTCTCCGTTGTCTGTGGCTTCTCGCGCTGCGGCACAGACAACCGACAACCGACAACCAACCCACGCAGCACTAGCAGATCACGATGAACCCGATAACCGCCTCCAAGCGCCTGCTCCACTACTTCGCACTTTGCAAAGGCCGCCTCGCCCTCGGCGCGGCGTGCGTTGTCGGCTCGGCGGTGTTCTCGCTCCTCAAACCACTCATCATCGGCAGCGCGGTCGATCGTCTCAGCGGCGACTTCACGCGCACGGTCCTCGCGCAGTACGGGCTGATGCTCATCGGCGCGGCGGCGGTGGAAGGGCTGTTCCTCTTTCTGCAGCGCTGGATTCTGATCGGCGCATCGCGGCGCATCGAGTACGACATGCGCAACGATTTCTATCAGCATCTGCAGAGCCTTCCGCTGAGCTTCTATCAGGACCAGCGAACGGGCGATCTGATGTCGCGCGCGACAAACGATCTTGCCTCGGTGCGCATGCTCGTCGGACCCGGTCTCATGCACTCGATCAGCGCGCTGTTCGTCGTCGGCGGCGCGTTCATCATGATGGTGCGCATCGACGGGATGATGGCGCTGGTCGTGTTGCTCGCGATCCCGGTCGTCGGCGGTCTGGTGAGCTACTTCGGCGAGCGCATTCACGTGCGCTCGAAATCGGTGCAGGACTACTTCGGCGACATCTCCGCGCGCGTGCAGGAGAATCTCGCCGGCGTACGCGTCGTGCGCGCATTCACACGCGAGCAGAGCGAGGTCGACTCGTTCAAGAAGATGAACCACGAGTTCGTCGAGCGCAATCGCTCGCTCATCCGACTCAACGCGACGTTCCATCCGCTGCTGCATGCGCTCGTCGGCGTCATGTTCGTCTTCGTGTTCTACGCAGGCAGCCGAAAACTGATCGACGGCACGATGACTCTCGGCGCCTTCGTCGCGTTTCAGTTCTATCTCGGCCGCCTGATCTGGCCGCTGATCGCGCTCGGCTGGGTCATCAATCTCTTCCAGCGCGGGATGGCGTCGATGAAACGCCTCCACGAAATCTGGTCGGTGACGGTGCCTGTTGATTCAACGGGTTCTCAACCGGCCGAGTCATTGACGACCGCCGATCTCGAAATCCGCAATCTCACGTTCTCCTACGACCATCGCCCCGTCCTGCGTGATATCGATCTCACGGTCGAGCACGGACAAACCATCGGCATCGTCGGCCGCACCGGCAGCGGCAAATCGACGCTGCTCCTGCTCATCACGCGCGCGTTCGAGCCGCCGCCCGACACGATCTTCGTCGGTGGCCGTCCGATCGAAACGATCCCGATGCATCAGCTGCGCGAATGGATCGGGATGGTGCCGCAGGAAACGTTTCTCTTCTCCGAATCGATCGCGGAGAACATCCGCTTCGGCCGCGCCGACGCGACCGACGAAGAAGTCGATGAAGCGGCGACACAAGCCGGCCTGACGAGCGACGTTGCAACGTTCTCCGATGGACTGCGCACCGTGATCGGCGAGCGCGGCATCACGCTGTCCGGCGGACAGAAGCAACGCACCGCAATCGCACGCGCGCTCGTACGCGATCCGATGGTCCTCATCCTCGACGACTCGCTGAGTGCGGTCGATACGCAGACCGAGGAGCGCATCCTCAATGCACTGCGGTCGATCCGAAAGGGGAGAACGGTCCTCATCGTCTCGCACCGCGTCTCCTCGGTGAAAGACGCCGATCACATCGTCGTCCTCGATGACGGCGCGATCGTCGAACGCGGCTCGCACGACTCGCTCGTCGACAAAGGCGGCTACTACGCCGAGCTCTATCGTCGACAGACGATCGAAGCGGAGTTGGAGAAAACAGCATGAGCAACGCTCCGCGTTGCTCATGGTTGCTGGTTGCTGGTTGCTGGTTCAAGGTGCCGCAGCGCACGTGGCTCTCGCGACCAAGCACATTGAACCAGCAACCAGCAACCAGCAACAGATTCACCGCGAGAAGCCATGTCCACTGACGCAATCGAACGCCACGAGGACGAAGGCGCAAAACCCTTCGACGCCCACCTCACGCGCCGCCTCCTCGGATACCTGCGGCCGTATCGGTGGCGAGCGGCGTTGTCCGTGCTGCTCGTGATCGTGTCGTCGCTGTTCGAGATCGCGGGACCGGCGATCACCGGCATTGCCATCGATCTCTTCGTAAAGCCGCTGCACGGCGCGGAGCCGCTCGGCGTCAGCAGCCGCATTGCGGAATGGATGGCGGCGAACGGGCATGTGCTCGATCCGATGACTGGCATCCAGATCGCGGCCGGGCTTTACATCCTCTCGCTCGTCGGCGGATTCGCGGCGCTGTACACGCAGATGGTCCTGATGAATCTCATGGGCCAGTACATCATGTACGACCTGCGCAAGCAGATCTTCGGACATCTGCAGCGCCTCAACATTCAGTTCTTCGATCGCAACCCGGTTGGCCGACTGATGACGCGCGTGACGACCGACGTCGATGCGCTGAACGAGCTCTTCACCGCAGGCTTCGTCGCGATCTTCGGCGACATCTTCGTGCTGGCCGGCATCGTCGGCATGTTGTTCTGGCTCGACTGGCGACTGGCGCTCGTGCTCTTTTCGATCACGCCGTTCATCGTGCTCGTGTCGATCTGGTTCCGCCGCGGCGCGCGAATCACGTATCGACAGGTGCGCGCGCGCATCGCCGGCATCAATGCGTTCCTGCAGGAACACATCTCCGGGATGTCGACCGTGCAGCTCTTCAATCGCCAGGAGCGCGAGGCCGCGAAGTTCGATGACCTCAATGTGAAGCATCGCGACGCGAACATCGACTCGATCTACTACTACTCGATCTTCTATCCCGTGATCGAGTTGATCGAGACCGTCGGCATCGCGCTGATCGTCTGGTACGGCGGCGGGAAAGTGATTCAGGACACGCTGTCCGTCGGCGCGCTGGTGGCGTTCTTTCAGTACTCGCAGCGCTTCTATCAGCCGATCTCGGATCTCTCGGAGAAGTACAACATCCTGCAGTCCGCGATGGCGGCGAGCGAGCGCATCTTCCGGCTCCTCGACACGAAGGTGAAGATCGAG
>DASYLL010000022.1:0-50076 GCA_036009605.1 Thermoanaerobaculia bacterium
AACGTCAAAGCAGGCAAGCCGGCCCTCGTTCCGGGCATCCGCAGCAACTCCAAGTTCTACACGAACGTCGGTCTGACGAACGTCTCGAACGTTGCGGTCACCGCGACGGTCAAGCTGCTCGATCCGTCGACCGGAGCCGAACAGACGATTCAGCAGCACAACCTGGCTCCGAACCAGAGCGTCGTCGCACGCGTCGAGCTCGGTCAGCTGGAGAGCGCCTCGCTGAAGATCGAAGCCACGGGCAACGTCTGGGGCTTCTGCTCCATCGTCGACCGCGGAACGTTCGATCCGGAGTATGTGCCGGCCTCGCCGCTTCCGTAATCGGTCTCACATCAATCCTCATCGAAGCGGCGGGCTACGGCCCGCCGCTTCGCTTTTTGGACGCCGTTCAAAACAACTCCGTAGAATGTCGCCAATGGAGATCGCCGTCCGGGCCCTTGACGTGTCGAAGCACTACGACGTCTATCGTCGTCCTCTCGACCGCGTCATCGAGCTCTTCACGCGGCGCCGGCGCCACGACGTTTTTCCCGCGCTCGAAACGGTCTCGTTCGAAGTCGAGAAGGGCGAGACCATTGGCATCATTGGTCAGAACGGCGCAGGCAAGAGCACCCTCCTGAAGCTGCTGTGCGGCGTCACGCGTCCGAGCTTCGGTTCCCTCGAGACGCACGGCACCATTGCTTCGATCCTCGAGCTCGGCACCGGCTTTCATCCCGAGTTCAGCGGCCGCGATAACGCCGCGCTCAACGCCGCGATCCTCGGCCTCTCCGCGGCAGAAGTGCGCGCGAGCCTCCCGGGTATCCTCGAATTTTCCGAGCTCGGCTCGTTCCTCGATCGTCCCGTGAAGACCTACTCGTCCGGCATGTACATGCGCCTGGCGTTCTCGGTCGCGGTGAACGTGAACCCCGACATCCTCATCATCGACGAGGCGCTCGCAGTCGGCGACGGACACTTTCAGAAGAAGTGCATCGAGAAGATCCGCGAGTTTCAGCAGGAAGGGAAAACGATCCTCTTCTGCTCGCACTCGCTCTACTACATCAGCTCCATCTGCAGCCGCGCGCTCTGGCTCGATCAGGGACGCGCGATGCGCTACGGTCCTTCAGTCGACGTCGTACACGAGTACGAGACGTTCCTGCGTGAACGCGATCGCGAGCGTCCGGCCACGACGCCGAGCTCCACCGACACCGGAACGCCGGTGCGTTTGCGCGAGATCGTCGTCTGCGATGACGCCGGACTTCCGCGCGATCGCTTTGCGCGCGGTGAGAACGTGCAGGTTCGCTTGCGCATCGAGTCCGATCGTACCGAACAGCCGATTCACGTGATCATTGGGATCCATCGCGAGGCGGATGATCTGCAGTGCTTCGCCGTCGGCACGCACGCGGATGGTCTGGCGCCGCTCTCCGGCCGCAGCGAGTACGAAGTCACGGTGAACCTGCTCGATCTCCCGCTGCTGCGCGGCGAGTACTCGGTGATCGCATACGTCGGCGACGAGCACGCGATCACGGTCTTCGATCGACGCGATGTACGTCCCGCGTTCACGATGACGGCCGAGCGATTCGAGATCGGCATGATCGCCGTCGATCATCGCTGGGAGCTCGAGCCGTCGCCCGTTGAAGTCGTTGCCGAGAAGCGATGATCTCGCTGCTCGTCGTCAACTACCGCTCCTCCGCGCTGGCCGCGGAGGCGATTCGCACCGCACGCGCGTCGACATCGCAACCGCTGCAAGTCGTCGTTGTCGACAACAGCTGCGACGCCGCGGAAGCGCACGCGTTGCGCGATCACGCGGATCAAGTTCTCGTCTCCGACACCAATCGCGGCTACGCCGGCGGCATCAACCTCGGCCGCCGCGCATGTCAAGGCGACACGCTCATCGTCTCCAATCCCGACGTCACGTTTGCGCCGGGCGCAATCGACTATCTGCACGATGCACTGCGCGATGCAGCGGTCGCCGGTCCCGCGTTTTTCTGGGATGCGGATCATCAATGGATGTTGCCTCCGGGCGATCTGAACACCGCGCCGGAAAAGCTGGACGAAGTGCTCGCCAGCCGTTCGCCCGCATGGGCCGAGCAGCGCGATCGGCGCCGCTTTCACAGGCGAGTCGCGTTCTGGTCGCAGCAGCAGACGTCGCGGACGCGCATGCTGTCAGGCGCCGTCATGGCCATCCGCGCCGCGGACTTTGATGACGTCGACGGATTCGACGAACGCTTCGCGCTCTACTTTGAAGAGTCCGATTTTCTGCGACGCATCACGGAGATCCGCAAACGCATCGTCCACGTTCCATCGGCGCGCTGTCGCCATCTCTTCAATCAAAGTGCGTCGCAGGTTGCGAGCGAAGCGGCCGCGCGATACGCGCAATCGGAGATGCGCTATCTCGAGAAGTGGAACGGACCGTTTCTCGCGCGCCTGCTGAAGAGGATCGAGCGTCCGCTTCCGTCATTCGACACGCAGCCTTTGCGTCTGCCGCTGCGACTCGAGCGCGACGACGTCGTCATCGAAGTGTCGCCGCTTGCGAGCTTCGCAACCGCCGCGGGACACTTTCCGCGCGACCGCGAGATCGACGTTCCGCACGAGATCCTCACCTCGATGCACGGCGAGCTCTACCTTCGCGTCGTCGTCCGCGAATCAGGCGATATCCTCGAAACATATAAAATCAAGGCATGAGCGCGACGAGCGTCAGCGTAGTGGTCCCGCTCGGTGCGAGCGCGGCGGCCGCTGCCGTCGCGAAGTATCTCGAGACCACGGGCCTCACGTTCGAGATCCTCACGCCGCCCGGCGATGAGTACGGCATCGCAGTGCGACGCGGCGTCAGCGAAGCAAAAGGCACCGTCATCGTGATCGCCGACGCGGAACTGCCGTATCCCGTCAGCGCGATCGGCGATGCCGTCGCGATGGTCGAGTCGGGAGCAACCGATGTCGTTTTCGCAAGCACTCGTACCGAACCAATCGCACCCGCATTCACGCGGTCGTTGCTCGTTCCGCTGCTGCCCGACCGCACGATTCATCTCGCCGCCTTCTCCTCGACCGCCGCGAAAGTCCTGCACGCTGAATCGCGTCTTCCGCATCGCGGCTGCGAGCTCGAGATCGCGTTTCTCGCCAACAAGTACGGCTTCCGCGTCGAGTATCTCGTCGTCCATCCGACCAGCCCGTTGCGCGTTCGCTCGTTCGGCAAAGTTGGCGGAATCGCATCGGCGATCGCGATCCGCTGGGCGAATCGCCGCAATGCGTATCGCGCCGCGCGTCGTTGTCCGGTCTGTTTTTCGTCAGAAGTCTGGAGTTGTGCGCAGATTCCCGGCAACGTCGTGCGTGCGTGTCGACGATGCAAGTGTCGCTACCTGAATCAATTCACTGACGGCGAAGGAACACCGGCGCATCGCGTGTTGCGCGCGCATGAACCGCCGACTTCGCCATCGTACGAATCGCATTCGCCGCCGGCGCGCGAGCGCACGAGTCTTCGTCGATTTCACTGGCTGCGCAATCAACTCACGTTGCGCGCGCGCGTGCTCGAAGTCGGAGTGCGCGATGGCTCGTTCGGTGCGATTGCGACGGAAGAGTTCGAGTACGTCGGCATCGATCCCGCGTCCGCGGCTGCGCGTCATGCGCGCGCGCGCGGCCTCGAGGTCTATTGCGCATCGCTCGCGTCGTTCGTCAACACCGGTCCGGCCTTCGATGCCATCACGCTCTTCCATGTCTTCGAAAACATGGCCGATCCGCACGACACGCTGGGGCGAATCAAGGACCTGCTCAAACCGGGCGGCGTCCTGTTTTTATCGACGTTCGATACCGAGGGATTGATCTATCTTTTTTCGGAGCAGAAACGGATGGCGCAGAACTTCCGCACGCATCTGATTCTCTATTCGCGCTCCGCGCTCATCGAGCTGCTCGAGCACTCCGGCTTCGAGCTCATCGACATCGGACCCGATTTCGAATATCGCGATCACAAGTTCCTGCGGCACTGGATCAGCGCGCATCATCCGTTTCTCGGACCGATCGCGCGCGCGTTGCTGCACGTGCTGCCCGACCCGCTCATCCTGAGCACCGGCTCGATCCGCATCGTCGCGAAGCGGCGCTCCGGACCGCCGCTGAACGTGCGAACCATTCGCTCCGTTGAACCGACGCATGCCCGCTGACACCGGTCTACTGCTCCGTTCGTATCGTGACGGCGACGAGCGCGCCATTCTCGGCCTGTTCAATCGCCAGTTTCCGCACTCGCCGCGCAGCGTCGAACACTTCCGCTGGAAGTATCGCGACGATCCGTTCGGCAGCGAGCGCATCAGCCTCGCATTCTCGGGTACGGAAGTCGTCGGACACTATGCGGGCTACGCGGTGCCGTTCCGGATGTACGACGGGATGAAGCGCCGCGATTTCAGTACGAACCAGATCGGCGACACGATGACGGACCAGTCGGTCCGCCACATCGGCCGCGGCCCGTCGAGCGTCCTTGGACGCACCGCGCTGCATTTCTACGAGAACTTCTGCGAAGGTCGCGTTGCGTTCAACTACGGTTTCAATGTCGCGAATATTCAGAAATTCTCGCTGCGGTTTCTGCGCAGCGATCGCGTCGAGCCGGTGCCGTATCGCGTCGCATCGCCACTACCGCCGATCAAACGCTCGGAGCGATGGCTGCGCGGCTATTCATTCGAGCGCGTAAGAGACACCGGTTCCGAGTTCGATGATCTGTTCGAGCGCGTCGCGCCTGTCTATCGCTTTTGCGTGTCACGCAACGCGGCATACATAAAATGGCGCTATTTACAGTATCCGGATCAGCCGGAGTACGTAGTTGTCGCTGTACGCAAATGGCGACGACTCGTTGGCTGGATCGCGTATCGCATTCGCGACGGTCGTTTTCACTGGGGCGACGCGCTGTTCGACCCCGAGTTTCCGGATGCCGTCGAAGTGGCGTTGCGCCACGTCGTTCCCTCGCTCTCCGTGTCGATGATCGAAGCGTGGTTTCCGCAGCGCCCGCGATGGTTTGACGACACGCTCCTCGCGCTCGGCTTCAGGACGCTCCCACATCCGCAGGATCTGTCATTGATGTGTGTGCCATTTGTGCTGGCCAACGCAACCGATCGCATGCGTAGTGAGCTGTATTACACATGGGGCGACAGCGATCTGTTCTGATGCCGGGCGCAAGTTCTGCAAGCCGCTCTCATCAGTCGAAACTATGAATCTCGAGCAAGAACAGAAAAGCAGCAGAGACAAACGCATCGCGGACGTCGCTCGCAAACGCGTACTCGTCATCGACGACGACCTGCCGATCCGCGGCATGCTTGCCGCCGCACTCCGCCAGCATGGATTTCAGGTGCTGCTCGCGGGCGACGGCGCGGAAGGGCAGCGCGCGATGACGATCCATCATCCCGACGTGATCCTGCTCGACCTGGCCATGCCCGACGTCAACGGCTGGGACTTCCTGCAACGCCTCCAGGAAACCGGACACCTCGGCCAAATCCCGATCATCGTCGTCTCCGCGCACGTGCGCGTCGAGCCGCAGGCGCTGCTGCAGATGGGTGTCGCGGCGATCCTGCCGAAGCCATTCAATCTTCCCGATCTGCTCGATCTGATCGAGCATCTGGCGTGAGCCGCAACCCTTCGGGGTTGTCGTTCTCGGTTGTCGGTTGTCCGCAACGCAGCGCACATGGCCCAGGCGATGCCGCTCAGACAACCGAGAACTGACAACCGACAACCCGAAGACGCTTCCAATACACTACGCCTCCGATGAACGATCACGACGTTGCCGAACGACTGGCCGCGCTCTACGACCGCCGTTCGCTGCAGGGGTACGTCCGATGGAAGGTACGCACCGATCCCGCGTATGCCGCGGTCCGCGACTCCTTGCGCGGACGCACAACGCCGCTGCTCGACCTCGGATGCGGCGTCGGCCTCCTGCCGTTATATCTGCGCGAGCACGGTCACTCCGCGCCGATCACTGGCATCGATTTCGATCAACGCAAGATCGACGTCGCGCGCAAAGCGGCGCAGGGATATGACGCGATCGAGTTCCTCGCAGGCGATGCGCGAGCGCGACTGCCAACCGATCGCGATCTCGTCATCCTCGACATCCTTCACTACTTCGATGCGAAGTCGCGCCAGACCATTCTCGAAAATGCCTCGCACACAAAGGGCGTCGTCGTGATTCGCCAGGGGATTCGCGATGGCTCGTGGCGCCATCGACTTACCGCGTTCGTCGATGGACTGGCGCGCGTGATGCGCTGGATGAAAGCGGAGAAGCTGGAGTTTCCGACGCGCGATGAGATCGTCGCGCACTTTGCGGACTTCGACGCGGAGATCCGGCCGCTGTGGGGACGCATGCCGTACAACAGCTACCTGTTCGTGTTCAGGCGGCGCGCAGCTGCGAGTCGTCCGGAATGACGAACGAGTAGCCGCGCTCTCTCAGCGCGACGATCACCCTCTCGAGCACGCGCAGTGAATGCTCGCGGCCCTGATGCAGCACGACGATCGCGCCCGGCACGAGCTTTGGCAGGATGCGGCCGACGACGTGCTCGGGATCGCTGACGACGGCATCGAAGCCGCGTGCGGTCCATCCAACGAGGCGCATGCCGCGACGCGCGAGCGCGGGATGCACGGCCGGATTTTTGAGACCGACCGGCGCGCGAAACCATCGCGGCTGACTGCCGGTCGATTGCTCGAGAGCGCGATTGCAGTCATCGATCTCGACTGCAACACGTCCGGGGAGCGAGCACCAGAAACTTCCCGAGGGATGCGTCTGCGAGTGATTGGCGAGGGAGTGTCCGCGCGCGAGAATCTCGCGCACGAGATCGGGACGCTGTTCGGCGAGCATGCCCTTCACGAAGAACGTCGCCTTCACATCGTGCGCGTCGAAGAGATCGAGCACGGCGCGCGTGTCTTCGGTCGGGCCATCATCGACGGTGAGCCAGGCTTCGTTGCGCGACGTCTCGAAGCGCGTGATGACCGGTCCGAACCACTGCACGTTTGGTCGTAACGTCGGATACAACAGCAGCGCATGCGAGAGCGCGAGCACGCCGACACCTGCGAGCGGCGAGTGCGGCCAGAGCAGGATCATCGCGATCGGTGCGACGACCGCAAATCCCAGGATCATTGCTCGGATGACGCACCCCCGACTTTCGCTTCCAGCGTCGCGATCGAATCGCGCAATGTGAATACGATCACCGCCGCGATTCCGTCGAGCACGAGCACTGCCAGAAACTGCCAGGCCACAAAGCGGATCCACGTGCGATGCATCGCAAAGTACGCGGAGGCGCCGGAGAAAAGCACCATCAGTACGAACGCATTCACGCGAATCGAATCGCCGCGATGCCGCGTGATCGCGTTCCATACAGGCGCGATCACGAGTGAAGAAACGATCGCCGGCACTTCGAGCAGCATGATTGCCAACGGGATCGACACGGCCAACGCGAGCGCGACATGCCAGTCGGCGAACACGAACGCCGCGAGATAGCACGCGAACGTCAACGTCATCCACGACGTCACGATCCACGTCTCCATCGCGCTCTGGTAGCGATCGATGACGAGAATCACATCGCGCTGCTCCGGCTGCGCGCGGCGCAGGCGCGTGTACGCGAGCAATCGGAAGAGTGCGGAGTTGTGGCGGGACGGAAGCCAGCGCGCGTCGGCGCGGCCGCGGACGATTCTCACGTCGACTTCTCCTCCGCGAACGGCTCGAACGCGAACCATTGGTACCACGCACTGCGCAGCACGCTCTCCAATTCGTGCGTCCACTCGTTCATCGCACGCTCGAACGCCGCGGCACGATCGCGCGAGCGCGGCACTTCGAACGGCTTTCCGACGACGAGCTGATAGCGCCGCCGCCCGCACCGCACGATGAAAAGCGGATAGACCGGCACGCGCGCGGCCATCGCTAACGCAAATGGCCCGGCGGGAAACTTTGTGTTTTCTCCGAACAGCTTGCCGGGCAGCGCTGTGATTCCAGGCGTTACGCGATCGCCCTGGATCGCGATCAGCTCACCGCGCTGCAGCGCGTGCAGCAGATCGAGTGCGAGATCACTCGCGCGCGTGCTGAAGTCGACCTTCAATCCTTCCGGCACGGTGCGGCCGTGCAGTTCCTCTTCGTACTCTCGCGTTTCGGGATCGGTCTCCGGCGCGCGCACCATCACCAGCGGCCGCCGCGAGATCTCGGCGAAGAGTTGCGCCGCGAGGTCGTAGCTGCCCATGTGCGCCGTCAGGATGATCGCGCCGGTTTTGCCCGATTGCAGTTCCTCGAAATGCTCCTTGCCGCTGAACTCCCAATCGGGACCGACGCGCAATTCCTTGAAGCGCACGTTGTCCGCGATCACGTTCGCGAAGTTCCAGAACACGCGATAGCAGCGGAAGAAGTTTCCGATCGCCGTCGATCCCGGCAGGATCACTTTCAGATTTGCGATCACGCCGCGCCGGCCCGGTCCCCACAATAGAAAAACAACGGCCCACGTCGACAATACGGTCGGCTCCACCCACAGCGGCATGTTGAGCACGCCCCAGCGCAGCAACCGCCGCCAGTACACACCATTCACGAGAAACCTGCGGAGCCGCTTCACGGCCGGATGATATCGCCCAACTCCTGGTCCTTTGACGGCAGCTGCGGACGGAGGAGTCGGAAGAGCGGACTGCGCATCAGCGCGTCGTCGCCGGGGTAGGTGGGGATGAATCGGAGCGGGAAACGCTCGAAGATCTCGCGATCGCTGCGCTTGCGGCGCGCCTGCACGACGTGGCGTTTCTGCGCGAGCTGCGCCTGATGTTTCACGATCCAGTCGAACGCGCGGAACTGCATCGTCGTCAGCGGGTCTTCAATGGCGACCAGGAACGGTCGTCGCGTGATTTTGCGCAGCACCTTCAATCGGCGCGACGCCGAAACCGCCGGCATCGCGAACGGTCGCCCCAGTTCCTTCGCCTCGGGATTCCGCGTCGTCGCATAGTGATGCAGCCGATGCAGGTATGTGAAAAACACGGAGCCGCCTGCTTCCGCGAGATTCTCATAATTCTTGATCGCGGTCTGCAGCGCGTTGCGCTCGAATAAAACGCCGCGCTCGAAATCGCCGAGACGATTGCTGGTGGTGCTGGAGGCATGGCGGACGAGGGCGTCGGGCTCGAACAACACGCGATAGCCCGCGATCCACGTACGCCATCCGAAGTCGACGTCTTCGAGATAGGCGAAGTAGTCCTCGTCGAACGCGCCGAGCTCCATCATCGCCGCGCGGCGCGAGATCATGTTTCCGCCGCACGCGAAGAGCAGTTCGTCGCCAGCGCTCGGTTCGTCGCGCGAGCCGAGTGGGTAGCGGAAGCCGTCCTGGAACGCGTGACCGTCGAACGTCATCATGCCGCCGATGAAGTCGATCTTCGTACCTGTGGGATCGACGATTTTTCCGCCGATCGAAACGACATCGTCCGGTGCGTTGTCGATCGCGTGCACGAACGCTGCGAGCCAGCCGGGCTGCGGGACCGCGTCGTTGTTGAGGAAGACGATGTTCGTTGCGTTCGACCCGCGCAGCGCGGCGGCGAGACCGCCGGTGAAACCGCGATTCTCTGGCAAGGCGAAGAGCTTCACCTGCGGATAGCGTGATGTGATCGCGGTCGCGCTGCCGTCAGTCGAACCGTTGTCAACGACCGTGATCGACGCGCCTTCGACCTCGCCGAGTTGTGCGTGTACCGCTGCGACGCATTCGAGCGTCTCGCGACGGTTGTTCCAGTTGACGATGATGATCTCGGTCGTACTCATGCGCGCAGCCGCCGTTTGAGGCGGTCGAGAATCGTAGGGGGGCGATCGTTGAGGGTCGGACGCGAAACGAAGGCGCCCTTCGTGTTCTCGATGCGCGGCGCGCGGCAAAATGCGCGCAGCGGTTCGAGCGTGCGGTTCCATTGATGCTCGCGCACGAAGCGCGACGCGCCGGTTGTCATCGAGGTGTAGAGGGATTCGTCGCGGAGGATGGTGAGGATTGCATCTGCGAATGTTTCGGGGGGGGCCCCAACCACCGCCCCCGCCCCATAGCGCAACAACAACTCATCCGTCCCCGGCGCGGAGCTCGTCACAATCGGAAGCCCGCACCACAGGTAGTCATACACGCGTGTGCGCATCGAGAGATCAGTCTCGATCGACCGCGGAAACGTGAGCAGCGCGAGTGCGAATCGCTCGAAAAACTCCGCGCGCTGTTCGTACGGCGCCCACGGCTCGAAGCGCACGAATCGATATCCCTTGTCCCGCGCATACGCCATCGCCTCGGCGAGTTTTCCCTGCGGGGTGATGTCGGGATTCGGATGCGTCGTGAACGTGAGCGTCGCGCCCGGAAGCGATTCGCGCACGATCGCAACAGCATCGATCGCTGCGATCGGGTCGTACCAGTCGTAAATGCCGCCGAAGAGAATCGGCGGCGATGCGAGATCGCGTGCTTTCGCGGGACGCGGTTCCTGCACGCCGAACGGCGCGATCCCGATGAGCGATTCGAGCCGCGGATCCTTCTCGAACAGAATCGGATTCAACCGCCCCGTCGCCAAGAGCAGGCCAAGATAAAACAGCCGCTGCGCCTCGGACGCACAAAGAAAATAGTCACCGCGCGCGAGCGACTCCATCAGCGTCGCGTGATCGTAACGGAACACTTCCTCGCCGCGATCGCTGTAGTAATGGAGGTTCTCGACGATGAACGGATCGTACAGATCGATGACCGTCGGAATCGCGCTCGCGTGCTGGAAAAACGCATTCGCGACATGCCCCTGCACGATCGCAACATCGTGCGTCGCGCTATGCGCCGCGATGCTCTCGAAGCTCAGTCCCGTGTCCGGCGCGAGGATCGTGACGGAGTGATCGTCACCGCGGAGCACGCGCGCGATCTCGAGGAAGCGGATGCCGATTCCGGCGGGCTGTCCGTGACCGAGGGGCTCGGGGCAGACGAGCAGGACGCGGGTCAACCGCGTCCTCGCAACTTCTCGAGGGTCGTGTGCAGCTTCCACGTTTTCGAGCGATAGATCATCTCGAGCAGGCCGTTGAGACGATCGATCTCGACGTGCAACTGTTCGAGTACGCGCGACGAGTTTTCGTTCGCCGCACGAAGTTCGTGCGTTTCCCGCCGCAGCCCCTCCGCCTCGGCAGTCTTCGCATCGAGCCGCGCCAGCAGATCCTGCTTCTCGTTCAACGCCGCTTCCGCCGCGAAGAACGTAGCTTGCGATGTGGCGAGCGAGCCTTCGAGCTCGCGTACGCGCAGCGCATAGCCGTTGATCGTGTTCATCCTCTCGATGCTCTCGCGCGTGGAGCGCGCGATCTCGATCTGCGCGACGTGAACCTGACCCTTCGTCTCGACCAGCTCCGCGTACATCGCGCCGCTGCGCCGCTTCTGACGCTCGAACGCGTCGGCGATGACGTTGTGATCGAGCAGCGCCGCGTGTTTGCGCCACACCTGCAGCTTCGCCTCGCGGAATCGCGCGGAGCCTTCCGGCGCCGCGAGCACGACGGACTCGCCTCCTTCGAAATGCCGCACTTCGCACGTGATCCGCGGCACGCGCAGGAAACTGCCGCGCTGCGAGAGACGGATCAGGAAATCCCAGTCTTCGAAAAGATCGAAGGCCGTGTCGAAGCCGCTGAGGTCGAGGAACGTTTCGCGTTTGAAGAGGAGCGCAGGGAGGGGGATGTAGTTGTCGAGCAGCAGCAGTTCGCGATCGAAATCCTGCGCATAGAACCGCAGGCGTTTGTACGTTTCGTACGAACCGTTTTCGCCCGGATGCAGAAACGCCGAGACCGAATCGCTGTAGTGCGCGACGTGATTCGATCCTGCCGCCGCGTTCGCGAGCGTGGCGAGATGCTCGGGGTAGAAGAGATCATCGTCATCGAGAAACGTGATGTATGCGTTCGATGCCGCGCGCACGCCTGCATTCGCGGCTTCGGAGCGGCCGCGCGATTCCTCGTGATGCACGAGCGTGACGCCTTCGACTTCCGGACGCGTGCCGCCGTCGTTGACGACGACGATCTCGCACGGATAGCCGGTCGCACGCACCGACGCAATCGCTTCCGCGAGCAACGCCGGACGATCTTTCGTGCGAATCACGACGCTCACCGGCAACGTCTGGCGTGGCGTTTCGATCGCGCGCGTTCGCTGCAGCTCGCTGAATGGCGTGGTGCGCAACGACGGCAGATCAACGACAAAGTACGCCTCGGCAAACTTGACCTCGGCCGGCAGCGTCATGGTGCGATAAGTGTTGAGTCCGCGTGCATACGAAACGTAGTCGCGAAACTCCAGCTGTGATGCGTGCTCTGCGATCGCCGCGTACTTGATCTCTGCAACGTCCGAGATGTCGACGATCGCATTCGGCCGTGGCAACGGCGCGCTGACTTCGTAGAACGCGACGCGCGTCAGCGCGAGATCGGCGAACAACGTCTCATCGCGCTGGATCGTCTGGCAGAACACGCGCGAGAGCGCGATGTGATCGGGATGAATCTCGACGGGACTCGGCACGAGCACGAGATCGGGACGGAACTCGAGGAGTTGCTCGCGGATGCGCGGTGCGGCGTCGTCGCCGAGGGTGCGGTCGGGAAATCCGAAGAAGACGACCTCGGTATTACCGAGCGCGGCGATTCCGCGTCGCGATTCATCCTCGCGTGCGGCGGCGTTGCCGGCCCTCGCGCCATCGGTGGCGATCACGATTCGCACGGCGCGGTTCTCACGCAAATGCTGCGCGACCAGGCCGCCGCAGCCGATCACCTCATCGTCCGGATGGGGAGCGAGCACGAGCATTCGCTCGCCGCGGAGCAGCGCCGCCTGGTACGGAATCGCCTCCGCCTCAGTCATCACGGGGGCATTGTATCGGTTGGCGCCATCTATACTTGCGGCGGGTTCGTACGGATGTCCGACGAAGAGATGAGCGCCGAGCTGGCGCGTCTGCGCGCCGAGCATCGGCAGGTGAGGGATCTGCTCGTGCTGATCCAGGAATTGACTTCGCGCGCCGTGCGCAGCGAGTCGGTGGGCGACCTCTTCTCGCGCGCCTTTCCGACCCTCCTGCGCTGCCTGCCGTTCGACGTCGGCGTGGCGGTGATGCTCGAGCAGAACCTCGACCTCTACATTTCCACGCGCCACGGCGCCGAGTCGCTCATCAGCGACCAGCTCGTCGCGCGGATCCGGAAGACGCTGGAAGAGGTGATTCCGCTTTCATTCGCGACGACCGAGGTCGTGGTGATGTCGGAGTTGCACGACCTCTGGGATCACGACGGTGCCGTCGGCATTCAGTACGAAACGCACGCGCTCCTGCAACAGGGCTCGCGCATTGCCGGACTGCTGCTCCTCTTTCGCGAAACGCCTGAATTCACGGAGCCGGAGCATCAGATCCTGGAGATCTTCTCGACGCAGGTTTCGCTGCTGAGTGACACGATCGAAGCGCGCGCGAAGATCGCCAATCTCGCCGACACGGACGACCTCACCGGCATCTGGAACAAGCGCTACTTCCGACGACAACTGCCGCAGGAAATCGAGCGCGCGCGGACGTTCAACATCCCGCTCGCGCTGCTGCTGTTCGACATCGACGAGTTCAAGCAGATCAACGACGGCTACGGCCACGTGATCGGCGACGTCGTGCTCTCGGAGCTTTGCGGCGTCGTGCGCGAGACGCTGCGGCCGACCGACATCCTGACGCGATTCGGTGGCGATGAGTTCGCGATCATCCTTCCACACACCGATTCGGCGGGCGCGATCGCGGTGGCCGAGCGCGTCATCAAGTTCGTTCGCGCGTTGTCGATTCCGACCGATGACGACGGCGCGTTGCAGGTTGCGATCTCGATCGGCATCGCCGAATTTCACCACGACGACAGCGGCAACGATCTCATCCGCCGCGCCGACGAGCGGCTGTATCAGTCGAAACGGCAGGGAAAAAATCGCTACACTGCGTGAAGAAGATGGCCAATCGATACCTGATCGCGAACTGGAAACTGAACCTGCCACCGGAGGGGATCGAGTCGTATCTCGCGAACCTCTCGGGGGTGGATCCGCGGGACGTCACGATGGTCGTCGCGCCGCCGTATCCGTTTCTGCGGCAGGTCGTCGAACGCGGGACCGTGATGGTCTCCGCGCAGAACTGCAGCGATCAACAGTCGGGCGCATTCACCGGCGAAGTCTCCCCCGGCATGATCCGCGAATGCGGCGTCGACGCCGTCATCCTCGGCCACTCGGAACGCCGCAATCTCTTTCATGAAACGGATGCTTTGATTGCGCGGAAGCTGGCTCTCGCGATTCAAATGGGACTCAAACCGGTGCTCTGCATCGGCGAGGATCTGCGCGTCCGCGATCTCGGCGGAGTGGCCCGTTTTCTCGCCGATCAGCTCAAGACGGCGGCCATCGACACGCTCGAACAGGCGGAAGAGATCGTGATCGCGTACGAGCCGGTTTGGGCAATTGGCACCGGCCGGAATGCCAGTGGAAAGATGGTCGCGGAGACCCTGGTCGAGATCCGAGCTGCACTCGAACGCTTCTGGCCCGCTCGCTTCGCCAACGCGCCGATCCTGTACGGCGGCAGCGTGACTCCGGACAACGTTGCCGACCTCGTCGAACACGGCACCATCGACGGGTTTCTCGTGGGCGGGGCCAGTCTGGATGCGAGGAAGTTTTTGGCGATTCACGCGGGGATGAGATAGCCCGGAAGAGTCTTAGAGTTCTAGAGTCTTAGAGTCGTAGAGGGTTGTAATCATGCGCCTCTAAGACTCTACGACTCTAAGCCTCTACGACCCACTTCACGGGGGGCTTGACGCCGCACCGTTTTCCGGGAACAATCCGCGTCCCTGTCCCGTTTCGGGTCAGCGCATCGGAGAATCCATGATTACCCTTCTCGTCATTTTGCACGTCATCATCAGCATCTTCCTGATCCTCGTGGTCCTGGTCCAACAGGGCAAGGGCGCGGATCTGGCGGGGGCGTTTGGTGGCGGCGGTTCGCAGACGGCATTCGGCGCGCGCGGCGCGACGACGCTCCTGCATAAACTGACGACGGGATTCTTCATCGCGTTCGTCGTGACCTCGCTGACGCTGGCTGTCCTTCAGGCCCGCCCGCGCAACTCGGTCATGAGCGGGTCTGCGGCGCCGGCAGCACCGGCTCCGGCAAAAGCTCCCGCGAAGTAGTTCGTTCTTTGTATCCCGCTGCCCAAGTGGCGGAATTGGTAGACGCGCACGTTTGAGGGGCGTGTGGAGTAATCCGTGCCGGTTCGAGTCCGGCCTTGGGCACCATTATGAAAAAAGCTCGCCGGGAGGCGAGCTTTTTTGTTGTCAGTGGTCGGTTCTCGGTTGTCTGTGACTCATCGTCCAGGCGCCGCAGTGCAGACAACCGACAACCGACAACTGACAACGATCGCGCTATCCGCGATCCGCGATTCTCCGATCGTAGTCCGCCGCGCGATCCAGAAACGACTCGATGCTTCTTCCGAGTCCGAGCTTCTCCGTCAGATCGGTCGACTTGTCGAAGTCCGCGCGCAGGCGTTCCGCTTCCGCGAGGTAGTAGTCGCGCAGGCCGATCTCGATGCGGAACTCGGGATATTTTTCCGCGAGCGTGCGCATCCACTCCTCGACCTGGCGGCGGCGATCCTTGTCTCCGTTGCCGTTCTTCAGATCCGAAAGCAACGTCGTGACGACACCGGAAAGGATCTGCGATCTCTGCTGTTGGAGCGCTTCATTCGACATGGCGGCGAATGGTAGCAGCTTGCAGCTACAATGCCGGCCGCATGAAAGTGCTCATTGCGAATCGCGGCGAGATCGCCGTGCGCGTGATCCGCGCCTGCCGCGAAATGGGCTATCCCACGGTCGCCGTCTACTCCGAGCCCGATCGCTCCGCGCTGCACACGATCTCTGCCGATGAGGCGATGCCGATCGGTCCGGCACCGTCGCGCGAAAGCTATCTGCGCGTCGATCGCATCCTCGAAGCCGCGAAGAAAAGCGGCGCCGAGGCCATCCATCCCGGTTACGGATTTCTCGCGGAAAACGCGGGATTTGCGCGCGCGTGCAAAGACGCGGGAATCATCTTCATCGGACCGTCGCCCGAATCGATCGACGCGATGGGATCGAAGACCGAGAGTCGCCAGCGCATGCAGGCCGCCGGTGTTCCCGTCGTGCCCGGCCTGACCGAGGCGGTGAAATCGTTCGATGAGATCGCGGACTTCGCGCGCACGACCGGCTTCCCGATCATGATCAAAGCGAGCGCGGGCGGGGGCGGCAAAGGACTGCGTCTCGTCGAGCGCGAGGAAGATCTCCGCAATGCATTCGAGCGCGTCACGAGCGAAGCCGAATCGTTCTTCGGCGATGGCGCGGTCTACGCGGAAAAATTCATCGCCTCGCCGCGTCACATCGAAGTGCAGGTCGTCGGCGATCAGCACGGCAACATCGTTCATGTCGGCGAGCGCGAATGCACTCTGCAGCGCCGGCATCAGAAGGTCATCGAAGAATGTCCGTCGCCCGTCGTCGATGAAGAGCTCCGCGCGAAGCTCGGCGCGATGGCCGTCAAGGCCGCGGCCGCGGTGAATTACTACTCGACCGGCACGATCGAATGCCTCATGGGTCCCGACCGCGAGTTCTACTTCCTCGAAATGAACACGCGATTGCAGGTCGAGCACCCGGTCACCGAAATGGTCTGGGGCGTCGATCTCGTGAAGGAGCAGTTGCGCGTCGCACGCGGCGAGCGTCTCTCCTTCCGCCAGGAAGATCTGCGGCCGCTGGGCCACGCCATCGAGTGCCGCATCTACGCAGAAGATCCGTCGCGGAAATTCGCGCCGTCGCCGGGACTCATTCGCTACATCAACCTTCCGCAGGGTCCGGGCGTGCGCAACGATCAGGGCGTTTACGCCGGCTACACGGTCCCCGTGTTTTACGACCCGATGCTCTCCAAGCTGATCGCGCACGGCCACACGCGCGATGAAGCGATCGGCCGCATGCGCCGCGCGCTCACCGAGTACCGCGTCGAAGGGATCATGACCACGATCCCGTTCTTCACGTTCATCATGAACGACGCCGGTTTCCAGGCCGCGGAGTTCGACACCGGCTTCATCGACAACATGCTGCAGACGATCGACTTCACGCGGCCTCCGGCCTCGGAACACGACGTCGAAGCCGCGATCGCCGCGGCCGCGATTCTCGCGTTCGAGGAATCGCAGAGCGTGCAGTTGCCGGAAGACACGCCGTCGCGCTGGCGCGAAGCCGCGCGTGAAGAAGCGGTGCGAGGCCGCCTGTGAAGTTCATCGCACGCACCGCCGCCCTCGGTGGCGACGGACCGCGCGACATCGAAGTGGAAGTGCTGCGTCAGGGCACCGGCTATCGCGTGCGCATCGGCGAGCGCTGGCTCGAAGCGGATCTCGTGAGCGCCGGTCCGTTCGTTCGTTCATTGCGACTCGATGACGGAACGCAGATCGCGCTCACGCATCATCGCGAAGGCAACACGCACGAGATCTCGATCGGCGGCGCAACGGTTGCCGTCGACATCATCGATCCGCTCGCCGCGAAACGCCGGCGCCGGGAAGACGACATCGGGGCCACCGGCGTCGTGAAAGCGATGATGCCCGGCCGTGTCGTGCGCGTGCTCGTCGCGAAAGGTGACGTCGTGCGTAAAGGCGCGGGCCTGCTGATTCTCGAAGCCATGAAGATGGAAAACGAGATCACTGCGCCCGCGGACGGCACCGTCGACGAAATGTTCGTCGAAGCGGGACAGACCGTCGAATCGGGTGCAGAGTTACTGCACATTACGTGATCACACACCGGTCAGACATCACAGCCGCGTGATCGCGACCACGTATAATTTTCTGACATGTCCGCCAATCCGCCTCTCGGTCCCTACACCATCGGTGAGCGCGTCGGACCTTCCGTCTGGCACGCGGAAGACACGCGCAACGGAAGACGGGTGGCGATCAAGCTGCTCACCAAGCAGCTTCCGAAAGACGCCGCAAAGCGCGAGGCGCTGATCCGCGACGTTCGTCTTGCGGCCGCGCTCTATCACGCGTTCCTCGTCCCGGTTGTCGAGATTGCACCGGTCGGCGACAACCTCATCATGGTGATGGAGATCGTCAACGGACAGTCGATCACACGCAAACTCAACGGCGCGCCGGTCGCTCGCACGGAGCTTTTCCGTCTCGCCTATCAGCTCGCGAGCGTCGTGAAGTACCTGCACGTGAAAGGCATCCTGCACGGCAACATCGCCGGCGACTCGGTGCTCGTGACGTCCGACGGACAGTTGCGGCTCGCGGGACTCAACATCGGCAATCTGATGCGCCGCGAGAAGACGTCGACCGCGTATCAACAGAAGGGCGCCGATCCGAAAGCGGTCGTGTACATGGCGCCGGAGCAGATCGCATCGCAGAGCATCGACGAGCGCACGGACGTCTTCTCGATCGGTGTCGTGCTCTACGAGATGGCCACGGGCAAGCTGCCGTTTGCCGGCAACTCCGCGGGCGACATCGCACGTGCGGTCGTCGAAGGCCAGCCGATCTCCCCGAAGGTTGCAAATCCCAACATCGAGAACGTCGTCATCAGCGTCCTCGGCAGCTGTCTGTTCAAGGATCCATTCAAGCGCCAGGAAAGCGCGAAGGCGCTGGTCGCGACGATCGAGAAAGCGGATCCGGACATCGTGCAGTACGCGGCGCAGCTCGAGAAGAAAATCGCAGCGCCCGCGGCGCCTGCCGCCGCCCGGCGCCGCTCGATCCTGCTCATTGCCGACGTCGAGAACTATGACGAGCTCGCGGCCACCGATCCCGACGCCGCCTCCCGAGCCGTCGGCCGCATGCAGCAGATTCTCGGCGAATCGGTGTATCTGTTCGACGGCCAGGTCGTCGATCCATTCAGCACGCGGCTCATCGCGGAGTTGCCGTCGATCGAGAGCGCGCTCGAGACCGGACGCAAAGGCGAGTTTGATTTCTCGCCGTCGCAACAGGAAGGTGAGCCGATTCCGGTGCGCATGCTCCTGCACGCGGGCGATCTCGAAATGCACGATGGCACGCCGGCAGGCCCGGCGATCGACAAAGCCATGGCCACGCTGGCGTACCTGACGCCGAACACGCTCTTCATCACCGAGGAGTTCGTGAAGGAAGGACGCGGCAACGTGCGGTTGCGCGATGCCGGCGCGCGCGGCGGCGTGAAGCTGTTCACGATCGTGCCTGCCGAACCGTCAGCGCCGACGATGACGGAGCCCGAGCCTTCGACCGCGGAGCTCGATGCCGATGACGCGGCCGTTGCCGAAGTCGAGAAGTTCATCGCGAAGGCGACGCGACGCAAGAAGTTCATGACGTACGCCGCCGCAGCCTTGCTGATCCTCGTCGTTCTCGGCGGTGCAGCGCTGATGTGGTCGCGCCGCGATGGCACGACGCTCACTGCGACGAGCACCGCGCCGACCGGGCCACAACCGGCGACGGTGGCGAACCCGCGTTCGGTGTTCCTCGAACCGTTTGTCGTCGAGGCGACCGATCCCGCCGATCCTGCGGTCATTGAACGTGCGAATGCAGTCCGTCTCGGCGCGCTCGAGATTCTGCGCGGCTTCCCGGAGCTGCGCGTCGTCGATGCGGCTTCGCCGGATGCGACGACGTTCTCCGCGAAGATCCGCGCCGCGGCCACGGGGCCGGAGCTCGTCGCCGCGAGCGGACTCGAGACCGCGCCGCCGGTGGCGTTGCTCGATACGGCGAGCGGCATTCAGGCGGTCGTGCAGTTAGTGACTTCCGAGGTGCAGGCGAAGCCGCGGACGTACGCGACGGCGGATGCGTTGAACTCGTTCGCCGATGCGGTCGTCGCGCGCTCGCAGAATGACGCGACGCGAGCCGATGCCTCGGTACGTGCGTCGCTCGCATCCGATCCGAAGTTCCTGCCTGCGCAGCTGCTGGCGATGGAGCTTTTCTCCGCCGCCGGTCGCGATGCCGATGCGATTGCGGCGGCGCGTGAAGTCGTCGCGCTCGATCCCGAAAATCTCGACGCCGCACGGAAGGTCGCGCGCGCCAGTCTCATCGCCGGCGATCTCAATCAGGCGTTCGCTTTGTTCAACCTCGTGCTGCGCCGCGATCCGAGGGATGCGGAGGCGCTCAATCACGCCGCGCGCTATGCGCTTGGGGCCGGCGATACCGAGAAGTTCAAACTGCTGCTGACGCGGCTGAATGCACTGCCGGCGATTCAGGTCGAAGCGCACGAGCCGGACATTCTCGCGTCGGCAGGAAAGATCGACGTCGCCATCCAGCGCTACTACACCATCGAAGAAACCGCCGCGGAGAGCCCGTCGCTGTGGTTGAAGATCGGGCGCTTCGCCGTGTTGCGTCACTCGCTATCGATCGCGGAGCTCGAGCAGAAGAAGCTCGTGCAATCCGATCCGCTTTACGGAATGCACATGATGAACGCGTACATCGCGGCGGAGAAAGGTGATCGCCCTACCGCTCTGCGCGAGCTCAACACCGCGCTCGCCGCGTCGTCGCCGGGCGACGGATCATGGACGTATGCTGCGGAGGTCAACGCGCTGCTCGACAATCCCGCGGCAGTGATGGACGCGCTCGAAAAAGCGGCATCGCGCAAAGAGCCGACCGCATCGTATGTGCTCGCGAATCCGCTCTTCCGCTACCTCGGCAGCGATCCGCGCTTCGTGCTTCTGAGGGCGAGACTCGAAGAACAGCAGGCCGAGATCAAAACCGCGCTGGTGCAGCTGCGCTGATCAATAATTGCGCGCGATGATCGTTACCGCACGACTGACGTTCTCCGCAGCACACCGCCTGCACAATCCCGATCGCGACGCGGAATGGAACCGCCGCACGTACGACAAGTGCGACAACCCGCGCGGCCACGGCCACAACTACGCGCTCGAAGTGAGCGTGAAGGGCCAGATCGATCCCGAGACCGGCATGGTGATCGATCTCAAGAAGCTGAAAGACATCATGCGTGAACGCGTCGTCGATCGCGTCGATCACACGAACCTCAACGAAGACGTCGATTTCCTGAAGGGCGTGATTCCCACCGCCGAGAATCTCGCGCGCAGTTTCTGGGCGCAACTCGCGCCGGCGATTCCGCACGGCGAGCTGTATGAAGTGCTGCTCGAAGAGACCGAGCGCAACTCGGTGCGCTACCGCGGAGAGGACGAGTCATGAACTACGACCTGGCGATGATGGCGCTCGAAGGACTCGCGCGTGCGCCGATCAGCGTGCGCAATGAGGGCGGGGAACTGATCATCGAAGCGGAAGCCGCGTCGTTCAAGGAGCTCGCGCGCCTGTGCCTGCTGCTCGGTGGAACGCAGACGACGGAAGACGCGTTCGAGCTCGCGCCGGGCGTGCATGTGACGGGGGAGTCGCCGTTGGTGCGATTGCGGTTGAAGGAAGAAGAGTAGGGGCTCGATGCACGTGATGGGCGCCCCACCCGCCCAGGTCCCTCGCTCCGCTCGGGATGACAGATGGGACGATCAGTAACGCAAGACCGAGTGCAACGTCACGTACTCTCCGAGCTTCTTCCGTCCACCCAGGAACTCGAGCTCGATCACGATCGCGGCGCCGACGAGTGTCGCGGCGAAGCCGCGCACGAGTTGCGTCGCAGCGGCGAGCGTTCCGCCCGTCGCAAGCACGTCATCGATCACGAGCACGCGATCCTCGGGCGTCAATGCGTCGTCGTGAATCTCGAGTGCGTCGGTGCCGTATTCGAGCACGTACTCATGTCGCCGCGTGGTCCACGGCAACTTTCCCGGTTTGCGGATCGGAACGAATCCTGCGCCGAGGTTCTGCGCGACGATGCTGCCGAAGATGAAGCCGCGTGACTCGATCCCCGCGACGTGCGTGACGTTCTGATCGCGGAATGGCTCCGCCAGCAGCTCACACGCGCGCGACAACCCCTCGGGCGAGCGAAGCAGCGGCGTGATGTCCTTGAACAGAATCCCCGGCTTCGGAAAATCGGGGACATCGCGGATCAACGATTCGAGTTGTTCGCTCGTCATCATCAGAACTTCACGTCGAAGTCGGGCAGCTTGCCGGAGAAATCCTTCGACTCCTGATCGATCCTGATGACTTCCGCGTAGCGAGGGCCTTCGCGGATCTCCTCGATCCACTCATCGATCGACTTCTTCTCGCCTTCGACGAGCGCTTCGACCGAGCCGTCGCGATTGTTCTGGATCCAACCCTTCAGCCCCATCCGCCGCGCCACGCGCGTCGCGTAAAAGCGGTAACCGACTCCCTGGACTTTTCCGTGGATCCGCAGATGCCGCTGTTCCTTCATAAGCTCCTGATTGTAATGCCTTCGGTAGTTGTCAGTTGTCCGTTGTCGGTTGTCTGTGACTCAGCGTCGCCGGCGTGGGGGTGTCTTCTTCTTTGGAGGTGTCTTCTTCGCGGGTGCGGGCTTTGGTGGCGCTTCGACAGTCACTATTTTCGGCGGTGCGTTCTTTACGTCGGTGACGATCTTCTGCAGCTCGACGATCATCTTCGTCTGCTGCACGTTCTGCGCTGCGACGCGCGAGACGGCGCGTGCGAGATCGTCGCGTTCTTTCTTTTCGAGCGACAGCACTGCGGCGGTTGCGGCCGCAGCGGCGTCGGTGCGCGGATATTGCTGCACGATCTTCAGCAGCGACTCGCGCGCTTTCGGATTGTTGCCGTCATTGATGTCCTGGCGCGCCTGCTTCAGCAGTGCGTCGGCGCGCAGATCGTTCGGGACGGAGAGCACGAGGTAGACGACGAGTGCACCGAGGAGCGCCGAGACGATGCCTGTGAGGATCAGGACGCCGCGGACGCGGTTCATGAGGCGCCTACTCGCGCCAGCCGAAGCGACCGACCAGCGGAACGAATTCGGCGGTGCCGCAGTCCTCGATCTTCACACCGGTACCGACGCGCGTCACGCACGCCAGTCGCTGATTGCCGGCTGGACCGACAGGAATCACGAGACGTCCCGTGCGCGCGAGTTGCTGCACGAGCGGCTCGGGGATCTCCGGCGCCGCTGCAGCGACGATGATCCGATCGAACGGCGCCTGGTCGGACCAGCCGTACGTTCCATCGAACACCTTCACCGAAGTGTTGTGGAGTTTCAGCTCGCGGAAGATCTCCGCGGCTTTGAGCGCCAGCTCGTTGACTCGTTCGATCGTGAAGACTTTCGCGCACAGTTTCGACAGTACCGCCGCCTGATATCCCGTTCCCGTGCCAATCTCGAGCACCTTCTCCGTTCCGCGCAGTTCGAGGAGCTCGATCATGCGCGCGACGATGTATGGCTGCGAGATGGTTTGCTTCGCGCCGATCGGCAGTGCGCCGGCGCTGTACGCCTTCGCGGCGACGACCTGCGGCACGAAGCGATGGCGCGGCACCTCGCGCATGGCTTGCAGGATGCGCTCGTCTTTGATGCCGCGCGCGGCGACGTGGCGCTCGACCATCTGTCTCCGCTGCAGCGCGAAATCGCGTTCCTGGTCATCCCTTCGCGGTGTCGGTGTTGTTGCCAATCATCTCCTCGAGAGGCTTGAGTCGCGCGATCGATTCGTGGTGGGTGAGATCGAGGTGCAGCGGCGTGATCGAGACGAAGCCGTTCTGCACGGCGTCGAAATCGGTTCCGGGACCGGGATGCCAGACCGGCGGCTCGCCGCCGATCCAGTAGTACTTGCGCCCGCGCGGATCGAGCCGTTCGATGACGCCTTCCATGTAGGTGCGGGTACCGAGCGGCGTGATGCGCACGCCGTTGAAGGGGGCGAGCGGAAAGTTGACGTTGAGCACGATGCGCGGATCGCGATGCTGTTCGAGCGCGATGCGCACGAGCTTGCCCGCGAATTCCGCACACGGATCGAAGGAGAAGTGCTTGCCGACGACGGCCGAGAATGCGATCGACGGAATGTTGAGCAGCGCGCCTTCGAATGCGGCCGAGATCGTGCCGGAGTACGTGACGTCGTCGCCGAGGTTCGGACCGAAGTTGATTCCGGAGACGATGAGATCGGGACGCGCGTCCTTCATCAGTTTCAGGATCGCGAGATTCACGCAATCCGCAGGCGTGCCGTCGACGATCCATTCGTCGGTTTCGATCTGCAGAAGGCGCAGCGGACGATTGAGCGTGAGTGCGTGCGAGGCTGCGCTCTGTTCGCGATCGGGGGCGACGATCAGAACGTCGCCGACCTCGCGACACGCCGCGGCGAGCTTGCGCAGACCTTCGCTGTAAATCCCGTCGTCGTTGGTGACCAGAATGCGCGGCATGTCGGAGTGCGCATGCTAACGCGCGCGCATCTGCGACAACAACATCGCTGCAAGAATCATCAGCCCGCCGGTCACGAAGGTCGGCGTGAGTGGCTCTCCTTCGAACGCGATCGACGTGATTGCCGCGGCCACCGGTTCGAACGAAAGGATCACCGCGGCTTCCGTCGCGGTCACGTGGGCCTGCGCCCACATCAACGCGGCGAAGGCGAGTGCGGTCGTAACGACGGCGGTCACGATGATGACGATCACGAGACTCCTGTCCCACGGCGTTGGCCTTGTGAAGAACAGGAACGGTGCTGCCGCGAGTCCGACGAACAGCACCTGTACCCCTGCGAGCGCGGCGGAACTCTCGCTCGTGCTCCAGCGCGCGGAGTAGACGACGTGCAGCGCGAAGATCACCGCGCAGGCGAGTGTGAGCCAGTCGCCGAAGGTCGGTCGCACGTCGAAGTTCGCGCCGATGAGCACCGCGGTACCGATGAGGGCGAGCACGCTCGCGATCCAGACGTTCAGGCGCGGGCGTCCCACGGTGCGCCATTGGAAGAACGGCACCATCACGACGTAGAGACCCGTGAGAAACGCGGAGCGCGAGGCGGGGATGAAGCGCAGGCCGTGCGTCTGCGCCATGTAGCCGACGAAGACGAACGTGCCGAGGACGATGCCGGGGAGGATGAGCTTCCGCGAGAGATGGCGTCGCGCGAGGAAGAGCAGGATCACGCCCGCGAACGTGAAGCGCCAGAAGATGAACGGCTCCGGCGCCATCCGCGCGACGACGTGCTTCACGAGCGTGAACGAAGCACCCCATGCCGCCGCCGTCGCGAGAAGGGCGAGAACGGCCAGCCAGCGTCGCGTCATCGCGACGGCGCGGATTGCTGCGTCTGTGCGAGCTCTTCAAGCGTGTTCTTCATGTGATTGAGCACGAGGAACAGCATCAGGAGCAAAAACAGCCCGAGGATGCGCACGGCCCAGCGATTCATCGCGCGAAGCTCTCCTGGTGGCGCGCGGCCCACTCGATCGCGTACTGCATCGGCGCGGCGTCGGCGATGCCTTTGCCCGCGATGTCGAACGCCGTGCCGTGATCGACGGAGACGCGGAGATAGGGGAGGCCGATGGTGACGTTGACGGATTCGGTGAAGGACATGGTCTTGATGGGGATCAGTCCCTGATCGTGATACATCGCCATCACGACATCGTACTTCCCTCCGCTCGCCGCGAGGAAGACCGTGTCGGGCGGATGCGGTCCGCTCACGTCGAGGCCTTCCGCCTGCGCGATCGCTACACCGCGCGCGACGACGATTTCTTCATCACCGAAGCGTCCACCTTCACCCGCATGCGGGTTCACGCCGGCGACTGCGATGCGCGGCGCGCTGCCGTAGAGCTTTGCGTATTCGCGCGACATGAGACGCGCGAGAGCGGCGATGCGATCCGCGTCGATCGTGTCGATCGCCTCGCGCAGAGAAACGTGCACGGACAAGAGCACGGTGCGCAATCGCGGCGAGTCGAAGTACATCGCGTAGTCGACGCCATACGTCGCGAGTCCCGCACGCGCTGCGAGCAATTCCGTGTGTCCCGGAACCTTTGCGCCGGCGAGCGCGATCGACTGTTTGTGAATCGGCGCGGTGACGAGCGCGGAACATTCACCGCGCTCGATCGCATCGATGGCCGCGTCGATCGCATCGAGTGCGACACGGCCATATTCTGCGGAGATCTCACCGTAGCGGATCGGCCCGCGCACTTCACCGAAGAGACGATGCGGAACGTCGAGCCGAGCAAGAGCCTTCTCGACGATCTCCGCGCCGATGCCAGCCGGATCGCCGAGGGTGATGGCGAGAGGTTTCATTGAGGCGATGTTATCGGTTGTCGGTTGTCAGTTGTCTGTGGATTTGAGCGATGAGGCACAGACAACCGAGAACCGAGAACCGACAACCGACTCAATCCAGCTCGTCCTTCTTGTACAGATACTTGATGCAGTGCTTCTGGATCAGCAGGTTCGGGGCGCCTTCGCGATTCACCTTCAGGCAGGTCTTGTCGTACCACTCGATGCAGCCGTGGATCTCCTCGCCATCCAGGAGGACGACGACCATCGGCGTGCGCGAGCTCATCTGCTTGAGGTAGTAGAAATTCTCGGCGTGGGTCGATTCGGGTGGGGCGGTCCGGCCGGGGTTCTGGTTGGGGTTGCCGTTGCCGTTCCGGACGTACTGGCCGTTTCCGTTGCCGTTTCCATTACTCCGGGCCCGTTTGAAATCGGGCATGGGGCGGAACGATCTCCGCTGCTGGATCGAATGACCATCCGTATCGTGCGGCCTGCTCGCGATTGGCATCGCCGTCCTCCGTTTTCGCCTTCGTTTTCGGGAGATTCGTAGTTCCTCGGACGCGATTGCGATTTACGTGCCTCATCACTAGAATTGCGCGGCTTCGCCGCCCCACTTACCGGAGGTTTCCCTTGAATTCCGTTGTCTGCATCTCTCACGTTCCCGATACAGAATCGCGCATCAGGATCGCCGACGGCCGTAAGGTCGACGAGGCGGGACTGAAGTTCATCGTCTCGCCGTACGACGAGTTCGCGCTCGAAGCAGCGATCCGTCAGAAGGAAAAATCAGGCGGCGACGTCACCGTCGTCACCTTTGGTCCCGATCGCGCGCAGCAGGCGTTGCGCGAGGCTCTGGCCCGCGGCGCGACGAAAGCAGTGCACGTCAAAGGCGAGTCGTCCGATGCCGATTCGCTCGGCATCGCGAAAGTTCTCGCCGCCGCCATCAAGGCTGTTCCGCACGATCTCGTGTTCCTCGGCAAGCAGGGCGTCGGCACCGACAACGGTCTGGTCGGCCCGATGCTCGCCGAGCTGCTCGGCTATCCGCAGGTCAACGTCGTCACCGAGCTCGAAATCGGCGACGGCAAATTGACGGCGCATCGCGAGATCGAAGGCGCCGAGGAAATTCTCGAGACGCCGATCCCCGCGATCGTGACCGCGCAGAAGGGTCTCAACGAGCCGCGCTACGCATCGCTCAAAGGCATCATGGCGGCGAAGAAAGTCGTCATCGACACGAAGTCCGTGGCCGATCTCGGCCTCGATGACAGCGACGTGTACAACCAGCGCGTCGTCGTCGTTTCGCTCGAGCTGCCGGCGGAGAAGAGCGGCGGTCGCAAGATCGACGGCTCCGATCCCGCCGCGGCGGCCCGCGAAATTCTGAAGTACATCAAAGAAGAAGCAAAGGCACTCTAGGAGACTGCATGGCAGGGGTTCTCGTATTCACGGAGATCAAAGACGGGAAGCTGAAGAAGGCTTCGCGTGAAGCACTTTCCATCGGACGCAAACTGGCCGAGGCGACTGGCGGAGACCTCGTGGCCTTCGCGACGGATGCTGCCGCGGCCGAAGACGCCGGACGTTACGGCGCAAAGAAACTGTACGTTGCCGCGTTGAGCGACTACGGAACGGAACCGTTCACCGCTGCGCTCGCGCAGGTCGTGAGTGAGGCGCAGCCGTCGGTTGTGTTGTTCGCCGGCTCGTCGAACGGACGCGATCTCGCGCCGCGACTCGCCGCGCGTCTGAACGTCGGCGTCGCATCGGATGTCGATCGTCTCGAATGGACGGACGGCAAGCTGCGCGCGCGACGTCCTGTGTACTCGGGCAAGGCATTCGCGACGGTCGACGTCGTCGGTACGCCGGCGATTGCGACGACGCGTCCGAACGCGTTTCCGCTCGAAGAGAACGGCGGCGGCGCCGCGGAAGTCGTGAACGTCACGGCCTCCGCCGACAACCGCGTGAAGCTCGTCGAGACGAAGGTCCCGGAAGCGGGCGAGATGACGATCGCCGAGGCGGACATCATCGTGGCGGGCGGTCGCGGTCTGAAGGAAGCGACGAACTTCTCGCACATCCGCGACCTCGCGCACGCCATCGGCGGCGCGGTCGGCGCATCACGCGCCACGGTCGACGCGGGCTGGATCGATCACCAGCATCAGGTCGGCCAGACGGGACGCGTCGTGAGCCCGAATCTCTACATCGCGGCGGGAGTCTCCGGCGCGATTCAGCATCTCGCCGGGATGTCGTCGTCGAAGCACATCGTGGCCGTCAACAAGGATCCCGAGGCGCCGATCTTCCGCATCGCGGACCTCGGCGTGGTGGGCGATCTGTTCCAGATCCTGCCCGCGCTGACGGAAGAAGTGAAAAAGGCGAAGGCTCATTAAAAACAAAACGACGGGCTGCGAAGCCCGTCGTTTTCGTTACTGGCCGCGCTGTTGCTGCGGGCCCGGCCGATCGGGAGAACCGGTCGGCGGATCACCTTCGATGAGCTCATCGTCGACCGCGTAGCCGGCACCCATGGCCGAGGGGACGGCCTGGATCTGTTCGCCGCAGCTGAGCGAGAGGTTCTGCACGTGGCGGGCGAATGCGATCTGGCAATCGTCGTTGACGCGTGCGCGGTAGATGCGCGGGCTGCGTGCGACGACGCGACGTCCGTCGATCAGCACGAAGAAGTATTCGATCTCATCGCCGTTGTCGAACTTCGGCAGCACGACGCGCGAGAGCGGACCGTCGTTCAGACCTTCGACCGAGCACCAGTCGGTGCTGTTGATACGGCGGAAGTAGCTGCGCAGCTCGCCTTTACCCTCGATGTTGAGCTGGAGCAGCGGCAGCTCGCCGGCCTTGATGCAGGACACAGGCGTGAAATCCAGCGACGCCCGGGGCGCCGCGTCGCCGGTGAGGGCGAAGAGCAGCAAAACAGCAGCGGAGAGTGCGCGGGTCTTCATGGTTTCCTTGGATTCTAAGCCTGATTCGTGCGGAAAAACGATCGTAGCCGCGTGAAAAGTCCGGGAACTCGCACTTCTTCGGGCTCCGGATCGTAAGGCAGGGCGCGGTTTTCGAGCACTGCGCGCGGATTTTCGACGGTCAGCGCCTCGACGCGCTCGTCGCTCGTGAGCGATCGCAGTGCGGCCAGCGCCTCTTTCATGCGAGGCGGACGCTTGTCCATGTTGTGCGCGTCGGTGGCGACGAAGTGGACGAGACCGCGGCGGAGGAACAGCTCCGCCGCCGTGCGCGCCTCCGATCCGAACGCGCCGGTGAGACTCGTTGCGGTGATTTGCACGCGCAATCCGTGGCCGATGAGCGCGGCGAGCAGATCGGGCTGTGCCTGAAAGACGAGGTTGCGCTCGGGATGCGCGAGGACGGGCAGCCATCCCTCGAGCTGTGCGCGATACAGCGGCTGATTGAACATCGGCGGGACGCTGTTCGCCGGAAGCTCGAGCAGTACGTAACGCCCGGCAGCGAGAGGGAGAATCGACAGGCCTTCGCGCAGGACATCGGCCATGTCGTGACCGAAGAAGTACTCGGAGCCGAGGACGATTCGCGGACTTGCGCCGACGCGTTCCTGCAACTCGACAAGACGCGATTCGAGCTCTTTTCGCGAGAACGCCCGCCACCGTCCGCGAAGGACATGCGGCGTCGCGATGATCGTGTCGATCCCTTCCTCCGCCGCGGCCAGGCACATCTCGGCGGCCTGGCTCAACTCCCGCGGGCCGTCATCGACGCCGGGGAGGCAGTGGTGATGGATGTCGATCATGACGCGTCTGGCGCGGCTGGCGCCGCGGTCGTCAGTTGTCGGTTGTCAGTTGTCAGCAATGTGTCGTCCAGGCGATGACCTACGGATAACCGACAACCGAGAACCGACAACGAGCGCCACGCGCAAGCGCGCCACTCACGAAGACTTCCGCGGGCGCTCCGTCTCTCTCGCCTCGTCCTCGTTGGACTCGTAGTAGTCGTAGTAGCTCTTGCGGTACGTGTAGCCGTACTGGTGCAGGTCGAGATTGTTGAGGATCGCGCCGAGGACCGGGATGTTCGCCTGGCGGAGCTTCTCGGCCGAGCGCTGCACGAGCTCGCGCGGCGTCTGGCCGCCGTGTACAGTCAGCACGACGCCGTCGGCGCTCGCGGCGAGCACGATCGCGTCCGTCACGGCCAGCACCGGTGGGGAGTCGAAGATCACGTACGCGTACTTCGAGCGCACCATCTCGATCAGGTGCTTCATGCGATCGGAGGCGAGCAGCTCGGACGGATTCGGAGGAATCGGTCCGGAGAGGATCAGCGAGAGGTTCGGGACTTCCGTCGCCTGCACAATGTCTTCGAACGGGATGTTCGCGGCGAGGTAGTTCACCAGGCCGAGGTTCATCTTTCCGGTGAAGACTTTCTGCAGACGCGGGCGGCGAAGGTCGGCGTCGACGAGCAGCACCGGCTTGCCCATCTGCGCGAGCACCGTGGCGAGGTTGACCGAGGTTGTGGTCTTTCCTTCACGCGCGAACGACGAAGTAATGACGATGACTTTCGGCGACGCAGCAGAAGCGAGCAGCAGCGAAGTCCGGAACGCGCGATACGCCTCGGAAACCGGCGAGCGCGCATCCGTGTGCGGGATCAGCTCGATGCCCGCGGTCTTCTCGCCGCTCTCCACGGCGCGCAGCCGCGGCAGTGCTTTGCCGTATTCCGTTCCGTATCCGGCCTGACGTGCGGCCATCGAAGCAGCCGAGGGAATCACGCCGAGCGATGCGAAGCGCGTCAGCCGCTCGAGCTCCTCGGGAGTCTTGACCGAGCGGTCCATGTACTCGAGGAAGAAGATCGCGGCGAATCCGAGGATCGTTCCGAGCGGGAACGCCGTCTGGAGATTCTTCTTCATCGACAGGTTGAAGCGGCCGCCCACCGGCGCGTGCTCGGTGACGTGCACGTTCGAGCTGTTCGAGCCGCGGAGACGCGCGGCGACCTGCGTTTCGTTGAGCTGCTTCTGCAGCGTGGCCAGGAGACCCTGCTTCGTCTCGACGTCCATGCGCAGATCGAGATACTTCGCGGCATCGACGTTCAATCGCTGCGCTTCCCCGCGCTGCGAGTTGTACGCGCTGCGGATCGAGTTCTCCTGCGAGACGGCAGCGGAGTATTCACCGCGGGCGTCTTCCACCCGTTTGCTGTACGCCTGCGACACGGCAGTGGCGCGGGAGGAGCGCATCTTTTCGATCTGATTGGCGAGGGCCTTCATCTGCGGATGGCCTTCTTTGAGCGTGGCCAGCTTTTCGCTGTACTCGCGCTGCGCGCTGCTGACCTGGTCGGTAAGGCGCTGCACCATCGGATCGCCCGATGCCACAGCCTCGGGCGCGGAGCGTTGCACGGCGCCGAGCGCGGCTTCCTTCTGGAAGACCACGTTCTGCGCGTTGGTGAGATCGGTGTTGAGCTGTCCCAGCTTCGACATCACGACGTCGTCGCCGCTGCCGCTCACGGAGATGATGCCGCGGCTGCGGCCGTACTCCTGCAATTCGCCGCGGCTCGTGCCGAGGTCGGCCTGCACGGTGGCGATCTGTCGGATGAGGAACTCGTTCGCCTGCTGCACGGCGTCGAGCTTCTTGGCGATGTTCATCCGGATGAACGACTCGCCCCACGCCTCGGCGATCTTCTGCGCGAGCTTCGGCGAGCCGCCCGTGTAGTAGATGTCGACCAGGTTCGTGCCGCGGATCGGCTCGATGCTAAGACCAACGACCAGGCCTCCGGCGATGCCTTCCTTGATGTCCTGCAGTTCGGCGGGAGTCTTGCCGGCGACGCCCGGCGGATAGAGCTCGGGGTCGTTGTACAGCTTGTGATCGTCGACGACGCGCAATGCGAGACCGCGGCTGCGGAGCAGGACGTATTGCGTCTGCAGGAACTCCTGTTCGGACGCGGCGATGCCGAAGATGTCTTCGATGGTGACCGAGTTCGATTCGCGCTCGATCTGAATCACGATCTTCGAGCGGTACAGCGGCTTCGAGAAGTAGCTCGCGAGGAAGGTCCCGAACATGACCACGACGAGGATCGCCAGCGCGACCTTCCACCGCTTCCGGATTACGTTCCAGTAGTGGAGAAGATGAACGTCCTGTTGCTGGGTATTCAGGTCCATGTCGGCCTCGATCGAGGTTATCGGTTGTCGCTTGTCAGTTGTCTGTGCCTTTTGGCGCAATCCCGCAGACAACCGAGAACCGACAACCGAGAACTTCCGGCCGCAATCCGCGGCCGTCCATCAGAATAAGGCAGCTTCGAGGAAGACGGTATCGTTGTCGCGCAACGGGACGTCCTGAACCCGGCCGGAAAGGATGTGCCGGTAGTTCACACGGATGCGCTCGGTTTTGCCATCGAGGTTGCGTGTGATGACGACGACTTTGCCCGCGCGGTCGGTCTGACCACCGGCATCGGCCATCGCCTGAAGCAGCGTCGGAGTCTGCGAGCTGCGGAAGAGCGCTTTGCCGGGACGGGCGAATTCGCCCAGCATGTAGATCGTGATCGGCGTGTCCGCCGGAACATTGACGAGGTCGTTCGGCGCGAGCGGGATGTTCACGTCGGGGTTGCCGTTGACCATCAGATCTTCGATCGAGACGGCGACCTGCTCGCTGAGTCCGTTCGAGCCGGTGCGCAGCACGTAGAGGTCTTTGCCGTGTCCGGCAGCGAGACCGCCAGCCTGGGTGATGGCCTGGATGAGCGTGGTGTTGCCGGTTGCGCTAATGCGGCCGGGACGGATGACGGCGCCGACCACGGAGATCGGCTTGCTGGAAAACTCGACGACCTGAACGGTCACGGTTGCTTTGGCGAGGTAGGAAGCTTCGAGAAGCGATTTCAGGCGCTGTTCGATCTGAGACGCGGTGAGGCCCGAGACCTGGACCTTCTCGAGCACGTTCAGGACGATGGTGCCGTCTTCGCTCACGGTCGCTCTCGAATTATTGATCGACTTGTCTTCGAGGACGCTGACGTCGATTATGTCACGCGGCCCGATGGGCGCGTCCGTGGAAAGGATCGGTAGCTCCTGCGCGGCAGCAATGCCGGCGAGAGCCGAGAGGATCAGGACCAGGATCATTAAACGCTTCATGTTCTTCCCCAGACAAAAAAAGCCACGGGCCAGGGCCAGCGGCGGATCGGGTTCTCCGTGACTGTTGGACCGACCCTAAACTACCCACCCGCTGTGATGGCCCTGTGTGCAGCGATGTGACGTCTACGTGATTTCGTACTTCGACGCCACCAAATTGTTATTTGAACAAGAACCGATTACGGGACCAACGACAGATGCAGCACATACCGTATTCCTGAGTCTTCGTCCCCGCCGAACGTGGACGTGCGGTCGTACCAGCCGACGTCCGTACCGACGCGCGCACGACTGATCGCATAGTTGAATCCGACGCTGGCGAACCAGGCGGTGTCCTTGCGATCCTGGCCGTCGACTGCGACGTCGTAGTTGTCCTGCTCCCACGCCGCACCGGTGCGGAGCGTGAGGCGACGCGTGGCAACGTAGTTGATGCCGGCGTTGACCGTGTCGGAGACGTAGTAGTTGTTGTTCTCGAAGATTGAGAAGCCGAGGTCGTGGTTGGCGCCGGCGGTGTAGGTCCAGCGGCCGTTGATGCGACTGACGTCGAAGCTCGCGCCGAAGCCGGTGAACGAGCGCTGCGCGGGATCGTCGAACGTGAGCTTCAGCGGTCCACCCTCGAGGCGTACCTGCGAGCGGCCGCTGTCGTACGAGAAGCCGCCGCCGACCCACGTGCGCCGGCTGTCTTTGTAGGATGCGTACTTGAACGCGTAATCGCTCACCTCGGCCGAGACGAACAGCGACGTCAGCGGGAAGGTCTTGTGATGGATCGACGCACGCACGCTTCGCGCGTCGCGGTCGAGGAGGTTGATCGGATTGAAATCGGCGCCGGGACTGGAGGCGAGGTCCGGCTGGTAGCGATCGGTGGGGTAGCTGGTGCTGCGATTGCTGACGTTGAAGAATCCGCTGGTGCGGCTCGAGTACTTCCACTCGCCCGCGACGCCGACTTCGGTCTCTTTGGCGGTGGCGAGGCGGTTGATGTCCGCGACGTGCGCCCGCAGCCGGTCAGAGCCGGTGCCGTAAACGTCGAGGTAGAGATGGTTCCAGAGGAAGTGCGCGTCGGCGCGCACGAGGTAGTTGAACTGTCCGTTGCCATCGCCGGAGTCGAAAACGCTGTAGCCAGGGACCACATCGAGCGTGAAGATCGTCTTCTTGCGCGGCACGAAGAAGAGACGCTGCGGCGCCTCGACGGCGAACGAGAGACCACCCGACTCATCGCCGGTCGGCAAGTAGCCCTGCTCGGTGAAGCCGGCGTCCGAGATGCGGAACCGCGACCAGAGATAGAACGCACCGGAGTGGAAGTTCGCCTGCTGGAGGTCTTCGTACAGCTTCCTGGACAGAGTGAGATCGGGGTCCCGGTCGCGCATGCTCGTTGGAGCCTGCGCGAGCGACAGGAGCGGAAAAATCAACACTGCGACGAAGGTCAGGACTCGGACGATCACTCCACGCACACTATTCCCTCCACCCTTAAAGCTCGAACCGGCAGGAGTTTAGCACGGTGTGGGCTGATCTTCGACCCATGCATGGGACTACAATGCCGGGGTTAATGCCCGCAACGCGTCCGATCACCGCGGTAGAGAGGATCTGTCTTGCGATTCTTTTTGCCTGGCTGGCGTGGCTCCCTCTGCCCTTCGGATCGAATGTTCCGGCCGCGCGTCTTCCTCTCATCGCCGTACCGTTTCTCGTCTGCGCAATCGCCGCGGTGGCGCGTTTGTACGCGACGCGCGATCGCACGAACACCGCGAAACCGACGCGCATCTGGGTCATCTGGGCCAGCGGCGGAACGTTGCTGCTGCTTCTGTGCGGACTGCAGCTTTTGCCGCTCTCTCCGGGCTTGCTGCGTGCGCTTTCTCCCGAGTCGGAGGCCATCTGGAGCGCGGCTTCGCGCATTGCGAATCACGCGGGCGTCGCGGTCTCCGCGTCGCGTCCGATCAGCGTCGATCCCTTCGCGACGACCCTCGAGTTCTTCCGCATGGCCGCGTTGCTCGCGACCTTCACCGCCGCGGCGCTGCTGGTGCGAACGCACGCACGCCGCATCGCGCTCGTGAACGTTCTCTGCGTGGCGGCGATCTTCGAGGCGATGTACGGACTGCGCGAGGCCGCGTTGCAGCGTTACGAGATCTGGGGCTGGACGAATCGCCTGATCTTCAACCGCGTCACCGGCACGTTCGTGAATCCCAATCACTTCGCGCACTACGTCGCGATCATTCTTCCGCTCGCTCTCTTCCTCGGCGCGTTCGCGTGGCACATTTCGGGAGACAAGGACACCCCGCTCTCGCGCCGGCTGGCGCAGCTTCTGGAGCGCCGCGTGGTCCGCACCGGCTTCGCGCTGATCTCCGCGGTCGCGTGCGTGATGGGGGTGCTGCTCGCGCAGTCGCGCGGCGCGCTGCTCGCGCTGAGCGCGGGACTGCTCTTCATCGCGGCGCTGCTGCCCGGCAAACGCCTCTCGCGCATCCTCCTCGCGGCGACCGGCGGGATTGTCCTGATCGCAACGCTGATCCTGTTTCTGGGATCGGAGCGCACGGTCGGGCGCTTCATGCCGTCGAGTCTCGAACGGCAGACGCTCGTCGGCCGCCGCATCGGCATCTCCGCCGCGTTCTCGCTCTGGCAGCGTTTCGCCGTCTTCGGCAGCGGCATGGGCACGTTCGAGCGCGTCGTGTCGATGGAACAGAAGCAGGATCTGGAGAAGCTCTATCACCACGCGCACAACGACTACGCGGAGATCGCCGCGACGGGCGGCACGCTCGGATTCATGATCGCAATCGTCGCGCTCCTCGGCGGCTACGTTTCACTCGTGCGAATGACGTTCGGCGAAGCGTCGAACGATCTCAATTGGCGGCGTCGCGCGTTCCAGACCGCCGCGCTGGCCAGTCTCACGATCGCGATGATTCACGCGCTGTTCGATTTCAACTTCTTCATCCCCTCGAACCCTGCCACGCTCGCCGCAATCCTCGGCGCAGCGGTCGCGAGCGTCGATCACGACAAGCGCGCGCGTCGCTGAGTGCCGTTCCGCGTGAAGCGGTTCACGAGACGCACTTCGGTGCGATGCGGGCCGGGCGATGCGTTGAGCGTGAACGTTCTCTCGCCGCGCACTTCGCCTTCGGCCAGCAGCACGTCATCGACGTAGACCTCGAGATATGGCGGGATCTGATCGCTCTGCGACACCGCGACGTTGAAGGTCAGCGGTCCGTCGTGTGTGCGGAACACGGACGTGCAGAGCTCGTTGCCGCTGCAGGTGTTTGTCCAGACGTCGATCGGCGGCTTCTCCGGCACCAGCGCGCGTGAGCGATAGAGCGCGGCGACGGCGTTGTCGCCATGGTGCTCCTCGAATGCGGCGCGCTCGAGGTTGTACGGCATCCATTCCGCGTTCGTGACGATGCCGGCGGTGAGCTCGACGCGCGTCGCGCCGGCACGATCGCCGAGGGCGATGGCCAGACGTGCGCGCGCGGGGTTGGAGAGTTTGCCCTGGATGTCGACCAGCGGCGCCAGCGCGGCGAGCGGCTTGACGTCGTGGCGGATCGCAAACAGCGCGATCTCCTCGAGCCGGTTGCCCATGTGCTCGACGTCGAACGGACGGCGCTCGATGTCCTCGAGGATCGCTCGCACGAGCGGCTCGTCTTCGCCGGTGATCGGGTGCGGCGGAATCGCGAGCAGCTCCTCGACGGTCGCCCTGGCGCGTTTGGCGCGGAACTCGTCCATGCGTGCCTGCGCGAGTGCCGTGCGAAGGTCGCGGTACCCGGCGAAGTCTCCGCTGGTGATGGCGAGCTCGCGCAGCATCCAGAGCGCGTTGATCGAGCGCGGCGCCGCGCGACGCAGATAGGTGAGGTCGCGCGTCAGCTCCCACAGCGGCCGATGCATCGCTGCGAAGACCACGGGATCCGCGAGCATCGGCGCCGCGGCCGCGAGCACCGCTTTGCGATCGTCGGGACCGAGCTCGTACCAATGGAACAGTCCCCCGCGTACGAATCCGGCTGTGGGATTGGTGCGCAGCGGCGCGAGATAGCGCGCCAGCGCGTAGCTGTTCCGCCAAAGTGCAATGCGCTGCGGGAGCGGCAGCGAGGAATCGAGCGACTGATCGGTGATCGCGCTGGCCGCAAGCCAGTCCGCCGGATGCGCCGCGATCCACGCAACCACGCCGTCGAACTCCGTGGGACGTTTCGGATCCTGGAGCAATCGTGGATTCGTCAGGAAGAGCGCGAGCAGGAGCGCCGTCGCGGTGACGACCGAAGCGAGCGCGATCTGCCGTCCGAATCGCGTCATGCCGAGGCCTCCTCGAGCACGCGCTCCCAGGCTGCGAATGCGTGATGCGGCGCGAAGCGCGCGAGATAGAGCTCGCGTCCGCGATGTCCCATCGCCGCCGCTTCCGTGCGGTCATTCGCGAGCGTGCGAATCGCGTTCGTGAGCCCGTCGACGTCGCCCATCTCCACCACGATACCGCAGCGATGCGCATTGATGATCCGCGCCAGCTCGCCGTCGCGTGCGCCGACGAGGATCACAGGCCGCCCGACCGCGAGCACGCCGTAGAACTTGCTGGGCACGATGAGGCCTTCGAGCGAGGGCTTGAGGGACACGAGATGCGCGTCCGCGGTCGAGAGGCTCGCGCTGAGCTCTTCGCGCGGCGCGTACGGACGGAACGCAGCATTCGGACCGGCTGCGCGTTTCACCGCTTCGAGTTGGGCGCCGCCGCCCGTGAAGAGAAAGCGGACGTCGGGGAGGCGATGCATCGCGCCCATGATCGTGTCGAACTCGTGTGCGCGTCCGAGGTTGCCCGAGTAGCCGACGACGAACGCATCGCCGGCAGGACGCGGTTGCGGCGCGAGACCCGCGTCGGCCCAATTGTGGATGATGGTCGGCTTCGGCACGCGTGCCGCCATGAGGTCGCCGAGGACGACGTTCGCGCGTGCGCGGCGCAGCGACCAGTCGCGGATATGGCGCAGCAGTTTCGGCGCGCGGATGCCGAGCGATTCCGCGACTTCGGGGAAGACGTCCTGCAACCAGTTCACGACGCGCTTCGACGCGATCGTAGCCAGCACGGACAGCATCGGCGGATCGGTCATCGCGATCACGACGACATTGCGATGACGCAGCAACGCGAAGAATGCACTGGCGTAGAAGCTGAGGTAATCCGCGGCGCGACCGATGAGCCCCGCGCGTCCGAATCGCGTCGACCAGACGCGCTCGATGCGGACGCCGTTGGTCATGCTCGACCTCATGCGCGCGGCAGGATCGTCATAGCGCTGACGGCTCGTGACTGCCGTGACCTGCCACCCGCGCGCGGCGAGATGGAACGCGAGATCGGACGCGATCTGGCTCGTCGCGGAGTGATCGGGATGGAAGTAGCGGTTGACGATGACAACCGGTCGCACGCCCACAGTCTAAGGTTTGGAGTGCATGGACCGGTCGCCAGTGCCGTGATGTTCGTCTCATCGTTCGAGGCCGATCGGCCGAATAATGCCGGCTCATGTCCCCGACCCGGATCACCCTTCTTGCCATTCTTCTGTCGTTTCCTCTCGCCGCCGCGACGCGCTACGACGCCAGCAGCGAGCCGCTGCAGGACACGTGGGTCGATCCGGTGAACGGCAGTGACGGCAACTCCGGCGCGTCGCGCTCCGCGGCGCTCCGAACGCTCACCGAGGCGTGGAACCGCATCCCGCAGGGCGCGCCGCTCGCGACGGGCCACCGCATCCTGATGATGCCCGGCCGCCACGACGAATCGACCCTGCCGAACTACATGGAGTCGCGATACGGCACCGCGCGCGCTCCGATCATCATTCAATCGGCCGACGCCCCGCGCAGCGCACGGCTGGCCGGCGATCTGAACATCTTCGACGTCCGCTATCTCTATCTGATCGGTCTCGACATGCGGCCCGATCCGGCTGGCGACGTCGTGCATTGCGAGCAGTGCGATCATCTGCTCATCCGCGACTCGAACCTCGACGGCGGCGATCGGCAGGCGCACGACATGGTGAAAATCAACCAGTCGCAGCACGTCTACATCGAGGACTCCACGCTGAGCGGAGCGGACGACAACACGATCGACTTCGTGGCTGTGCAGTACGGCCATGTGATCGGGAACCGCATCTCCAATGCTCAGGACTGGTGCATGTACGCAAAGGGCGGCTCGGCGTACCTGAGCGTCGAAGGCAACGAGATCTTCGACTGCGGAACGGGAGGCTTCACCGCCGGACAGGGCACGGGTCTGCAGTTCATGACGCCTCCCTGGATTCACTACGAGGCCTACGACATCAAGGCCATCAACAACGTCATTCACGACACCGAAGGGGCGGGCCTCGGCGTCAACGGCGGCTTCGACATCCTGCTCGCGTACAACACGCTCTATCGCGTCGGTACCCGCAGCCACATGCTCGAGATCACGTACGGTGCCCGCAGTTGCGACGGCGCGCCGGGTGACGAAGGGCGCGAGCGTTGCCAGCAGTACCTCGACCTCGGTGGATGGGGGACGACGGCCGTCGACGATGGAACGAACTACGTTCGCATCCCGAATCGCAACGTCTTCGTCTACGACAACCTGCTCTACAACCCCATCGGTTTCGTCAGTCCGCAAATCTTCACGGTCGCAGGGCCATTCGGGGAGGCCGTGGCGGATGTGAACCTGCAGATCCGGGGGAACGTGATCTTCAACGGCGGCGAATCGATCGGCCTCGGTGACGGCAGCGGCTGCGCGCCTTCGAACCCGACCTGCAACGAAGCGCAAGTCGTGGCCGACAACAGCATCAACCTGTTCGAGCCGGAAGTCGGGGGCGACCTGCGGCCGCGCGCGAACAGCAACCTCCTCACCGCGCGAACCTTCGCCATCCCCGGCTTCACGTGGGATGACGCCCCGCGGCCGCCGCTCGCGCCGACCGGCCGCCTCGAGAACCGCGTGACGACCGATCGGGACGGAACGACTCGCGCCACGGCGTCGGTGGCGGGCGCTTACAGCACTGGCGCTGCCGTCAGACCGCCCCGTCGTCGCAGCGCGCGCCATTAGAGTGGCCGCGGCCGCTGCGGCTGCGCACTACAAGCTCACCGCCGCAGCAGTTCGCGCGAGAGGATCAGCTCGGCGACGAACCGTTCCCACGTGTACTGCAGCCCCGGCAATCCATCGAGGATCAGGCCCTTCACGAATAGCGTGTGAATCACGACCGCGAATGGCGCCACGACCACGAGCTTGCGCACGCGCCCGGAGACCGAGAGAGCGCGCGGATCGGCGAGACGCAGTTTCTCCGCTTCCTCGCGCATGTAGCGTTTCTGGCGCTCGAGAAAGCGCGCGAAGCTCTTACGGTCGTCGTGGATGATTTTCGTGTCGAGCATGCCGACGTCGCCGTCCACGGCGACGCGATGCGCGTGGCCGTCCTGCCACACCGTGGCGTGCTCGCGATGCAGGAGCACCACGCGAGCGGGATAGAGCGACGCGCGCAGCGGCGTGCCGTTGACGGCGTAGCGAAACGCGGACTGATAGGCGCGCACGCCCGGCTTTGGTTCGAGCGAGCGCAGCTCATCGACGAAGGCCGCAGGAACGAAGTAGTCGGCGTCGAGCAGCAGCGCCCACGGAGATTTCGCCTGCTGCAGTCCGAAGTTGCTCTGGCCGGCGAGCGAGTCGATCTCGCGCTCGAACACGCGGACGTTCGGAAAGCTGCGTGCGATGGCGACGGTCGTATCGGTCGAGAAGCTGTCGACGACGACGACGTCGCTCGCCCAGGTGAGTTGCGCGAGCGTGCGGCCAAGGTTCGGTTCCTCGTCGCGCACGAGGATCACGGGCGTGATGTCAGAGAGCTCCATACGCTTCTTCCATCTCCTGCGCGACGCGCGGCCAGGCGAATCGCGATTCCACGAGCATGCGCCCGTTGCGGCCCATCTGCGCCCGTCGTTCGGGGTCGGAGAGGAGTTCGTTCACGTCATCGAAACCGATGATGCCGGCGCCGGCGCGCACGACCTCATCCGCGAGGCCGACATCGCGCGAGAGCACGACCGGCGTCTCCATCGCCAGCGATTCGAGCACGGCGTTGCCGAAATTCTCGGAGGTCGACATCAGGACGAACAGCGTCGCACGCGCCATCAGCTCGTTTTTCGCGGCGCCGTAGATCGGGCCGACGATCTCCACGCGATCGGCGACGCCGTGTTTCGCCGCGAGCTCGCAGAGCCGCGGGGTCAGGCGCTCGTCATCGTTGCCGGCGATCACGAATCGCACGCCGGGCATCGACGGAAGCGCGGCGATCACGCGATCGAGTCCCTTCTTCCAGCTCACGCGGCCGAGAAAGAGAAGCGTGTTCTCGTCGCGGGCGATGTCGGGACGCGGCTCGACGTCGATCCCGTTCGGGATGACGAACGGCGATGGCAGCGGCAGCAATCCGACGCGCGCCGCTTCCTCCGCTTCGAGCTGGGACGTGAAGTGAATGCCGCCGGCGCGTGCAAATCCGCGTCGTTCGAGCAGTCGCAGCCAGAGCGTTTTCACGAGGCGGCTCTTCTGTCGAATGAGCTCCGGCACGAGCATGCCGCGTGGCGAGATCACGTACGGCACGCCTGCGTTGTGTGCTGCGCGCGCGGCGGCGATGCCGGTCCAGAGATAGACGGCGTGGATGTGTACGACGTCGTACGTGCGGACCCGCTCATCGAGCGCTTTGCGCATCGCGGGAGAGATGTAGAGGCGGCGGAACGTCGAGGGAAAGTAGTGAACGTTCACGCCATCGAGATTCACCGGCGTCGCGACCGGTACATCGAGCGTTTCGCTGCCGTCGACGTTCGTCGTGAAGACGTCGACTTCGTGTCCGCGCGCCGCGAGCGCTTTGCAGAGTCCGTGAACGGCCACGATCGGACCGCCGTAGCGTCGCGCCGGGAGGTACGTGGGGACGACGTGGAGGATGCGCATGCCTTACAGGGCAGACGGCTGCGGGCTGAGCTGGAGCTTCGGTTGCACTTCCTGCTTTGCCGGCAGCCGTTCATCGAGCGCAGCGGAGGCGAACAGTGCGCCGACGAGGAAGCCGGCCGTCAGCGCGAGCACCGCGTCGTTGTACGCCTGTGCGGAGCCCATGAATCCCGCGATGTTCGCCATGACGAGCGAGAACAGCATCACGCGCAGGAACTGCGACGAGCCCTCGACGTCCGGGATGCCGGTGAGGATCACCATCAATCGCATGACGATGATGCCCATCAACGCGAGCGCCACGAGGCCGGGCAGACCGATCTCGATCGCCACTTTCCCGAGTCCGCCTTCCTGCCAGCCGATGGCGTTGACGCCGAGGAGGTGATGCACGCCCTGCGTGGCGGTGCCGAGGCCGGCGCCCATGAGGCCGACTTCACGGAACGTCTGCATCAGGCCACCTTCGAGCCGCTGGCCGATCTCGCCGCGTGAGGCGATGGCGGTGCGGGTGTACATGCTCGTCGATTCATCCGACGAGAGCTGGTTCACGATGACGCCGAGGATGGCCAGCAGTCCGAGGCAGGCGAAGAGCTGTGACGGCTGCACGCGACGCAGGTAGCGAAGGAAGAACGCCAGACAGAACACGATCACGAAGTAGACGGCTTTGCGTCGTCCGCCGATCAGGCAATTGAAGAAGCCCCAGCCCGCGACGGCGGCCCAGATCATCATCTGTTTGCGCATGCCGGCGCGCACCGCCAGGGCCAGGCCGATGCAGGTGAGCATGCCGGCGTGCCACGCCATGACGTCGGGGCTGCGATAGATGCCCGAGAGCATGCGGATCTGGATGCCGGGAAGGTGGCGGATATAGTCCCCTTCGAACGACACGAGGCCGAGGAGCCGCGACTGAACGCGCATGTACTCGAAGAAGGTACCGAACAACGCGACCGCGGTGATCATCGCGTAGGTGCGGAAGAAGCGCAGCATCGTCTCTTCGCTGTGCAGCCAGGTGTAGCCGAGCAGCGCCGCGACCATAGGAATCACGTAGGTGACGAAGCTGATCATCGGCGCCTGCCACTTGTCGAAGCCGTACGTGACGAGCCCGTTCAGTCCCGCGATCAGGAGCAGGACGATGAAGACGGCGATGCCGGTGGAAACGCTCCGGAAGCGGCGCGTGAAGTCTGCCGCGTGCTGGCGCATGTCGTTGCGCGCGCCGAAGAGGAGCACGGCGTAGAGGATGACGACGAGGAAGGAGATGTAGACCGGCGACCCCGGCGTCAACTTGCGCACCGGATCCTGGATGACACCGCAGATCATCACCAGCAGCCAGCCCCGTCGCCAGTCGACGAGGGACAGCGCGCACGCGGCGCCGATGAAGATCAGGTAGAGGGCGAGGGCCATGGATTGGTTGCTGGTTGCTGGTTACTGGTTACTGGTTACTGGTGCTTCTTCGCCTGAGCCTCAGGCATTGAGCCACAACGAACCAGCAACCAGCAACCAGCAACTATTCCGATCGGAAGCCCTGAATCAATCCGCGAATTTCACCCACCAGCTTCAACGGGATGGTCCAGGGATGCTTCAGGTGATAGCGCGTCGCCACGTTGTTGATCAGACGGCGCCCCACGTAGCGCCAGAAATCGGGGACGTGTTTGCGGGCGAAGTAGTAGTCGCCCATCGAGTGGGCAGGGGAGGGGCTGGTGCGGTGATCGCCCCACATGCGAACGCCGCCGCCGGGTGCTTTGAGGTGGCGGATCGACGCAGCCGGCTCGTAGCGGATGCGTCCGCCTGCCGCCACGAGGCGCAGAGCGAAGTCGGTTTCGAAGCGATACGCGACCGCGGCGTAGCGTTCGTCGAAACCGCCGATTGAGAGCGCTCGCGCGCGATCAACGGAGAGGTTTCCGGCCATGACATTCTGCACGTCGCACGCGATGTCGTGCGTGAAGCGGAACTCGAGATCGCGGATGAAGCCGCGTCGCAAGACGTCTTCAGCAAAGTGCGCGGGTGTTTCGCCGGGCTGCAACACCTGTCCCACCACCGCCCACACGCCTTCTTCGCGCAACGCGTTTGCGTGTGCGCCGACGAGCTGCGGTGACGGGATGATGTCGTCGTCGAGGAACAGCACGTGTGCGTTCTTCGCCTCGGCGAGTGCGGTGTTCATCGCGCGGGTGATCGAAGGCTGTTCGAGGCGGATGAGGCGGATCGCATTCGCGTCGTGCCACGCCTGCAGTCGCGCTGCGACCTCGGGTGGATGCGCGCGGGTCTGATCGACGATCACGATCTCGTTCGCGCGCGGCTCGAGCGCGAGCAGCTGCTCGATCGTGTCGCAGAGCACGGCGCCGCGCTCGTACGTCGGGATGGCGATCGTCAGCATGATGCGAGCGCTTCCTTCACGCCGATCACACCGCGCGCGTAGTCCCACGTCGAGATGATCTCGCGCGAGCGTTGCGCCATGCGCGCGCGCAATTCGGGATCGCCGGCCAGCGAGTCGAGGTGCTGCGCGAGCGTCGCGACGTCGCCGGGCGCGAAGACGTAGCCGTTGTCGCCGTGCTGCACGATGTCGCCCATCGGGCCGCAGCGGTCGGTGATCACGATCGGCAGTCCGCTGGCCATGGCCTCGTTGACGACGGTCGCGCGCGGATCGTCGAGCGACGGCAGCACGAAGACGTCCGCCATCGCGTAGTACTTCGGCAACTCGGTCTGATTGACGAAGCCGGCGAAGTGAACGGCGAGATTGCGCTCGCGTGCGAAGCGCTGCATTTCGTCGGAGAGCTCGCCGTTGCCGAGGAAGATCACGGCGGTGCGATCGCGGTGGTGCATGCCGTCGACCGCGCGAAGCAGCGTCATCGGATCCTTGCGCGGCAGAAACTTGCCGGAGAAGACGATCGCCATCTGATCGTCGCGGATGCCGAATCGGGCGCGCATCGCTTCGCGCTCGCCTTCTTCGAAGCGCGAGCCTTCTTCGAAGCGTGCGTTATCGATCGCCCACGGCACGAGATGGAAGCGTTTTTCGTCGATGCCGTAGTGGCGGTAGTAGTCCGCGTTCAGCACGCCGCTGACGAGGAAGCGATCGGTGAGACGGAAAATCGCCCGCATCACTCCCGCGCGGACTTTCGACGCGAACGTGTTCTCCGGCGGCGGATAGCTGCTGTCGCCGAACATCAGGATCGGCGTGCCGCGCATACGAGCGGCGGCGATGCCGAGAAGTGAGGTGATGGTGCCCCATCCGAGGAAGAAGACGATGGCGTCGTATTTTCCGAGGAGGAGCGTCGGGACGATGCCGGGATTGATCAGACGCGTGTAGCCCTCGCCGAATCCAAAGTTGCGGAGGAAGCGATGCCGATAGCCGCTCAGCAGGTCGAGATCCCAGCGAAACGTGGTCTGCATCTCCTCGTCGCGATAGACCTTAGCGCCGTCCGTCGAGCAGAAGATCACGTCGAGATCGAGGTCCGGCTCCGCCGCGAGAAGGCGGAAGAACGGGGCCTGGTACTGGATCACGTGGGACGCGATGAGCGCGACGCGGTGCACGCACGCATGTTACTGGTTGCTGGTTGCTGGTTCGTTGTGCCTCTTCGCGAGAACTTACCTTGAACTGGCAACCAGCAACCAGCAACATGTGCGCATGCACATTGCGGTTGTCTGCCGCGCCCTGGGGGTGCCGGGTGCGGTTGCGTCTGTTGCGTTGCGGCAGGCGCGCGAGCTGACGCGTCACGCGCGCATCACGCTCGTATCGGATGCGTGCCCCGAGGACATCGACTGGGCCGATTGCGTCCGCGTGCCGATGCCAAACCTGCACGCGCTGCGGCGTTTCCGGCACGTGCCTGATGAAGTGCTGTTCGGCCGCGGCGTGAACATCGTGCTGCGCTCGTTGCACGGCGTCGACTTCATCCTCGCGCACTCCCATAGCACGGCGCACATCGGCGCGCGCAAGCTCGGGATCCCATTCGGGTTCTTCGTCCACGGCGACATCTTCGAGCGGCCGAAAGGAACGTACGACGCGCGGCTCACGGCGTTCTATGAATGGATCGCGCCGAAGGCGTACCGGTCGGCGGACATCGTGTTCGCACTCGCGCCGTATCTGGCGGACAGCGTTCGTCAACATGGAGCGCGGCGGGTGGAGGTCGTGCCGAACGGGGTGGATCTCGCGGATCTGGGCTGTCATCCCGAGCGTAGCGAGGGACCTCCGCGGGCGGGGCGCGAGGCAGACGTTGGGCGCCCCTCCCACCCAGGTCCCTCGCTCGACGCTCGGGATGACAGCGGGCCGTTGCGTCTCATCACCGTCGGCCGCCTGGCCGTCGAGAAAGGTGTCGAACAACTCCTCGCCGCCGTGCGGATGCTGGAGATCGACTACGAACTGACGATCATCGGAACCGGTCCGCTCGAACGCGAGCTTCGCGCGGCCGCGAGCGACCTGCCGCACGTGCATTTTCGCGGCACGGTTCCGCGACATGAGCTCGGTGCGCTGTACCGCGCGCACGACGTCTTCGTCACGGCCACGCGCAACGAGGCGTTCGGGCTCGTCGTGCTCGAGGCTCTCGCGTGCGGGCTTCCGTTGATCGGTACGGACATCGACGCGCTGCGCTCCGTCGTGCGCGATGGCGAGAACGGTCTGCTCGTGACTCCCGCCGATCCCCGCGCGCTCGCGTCCGCGATCGAGCGCTTCGGACGCGATGCATCGCTGCGCGAGAAGTTGGCGGCCAGTGCGCACGATTCCGTGCTTCCCGAGTTCAGCTGGCCCGTGATCGGTGATCAGATCGCGAGCATCCTTCGTAGAATGCGCACGTGACGAACGAGCGCCGCACCGATCTCGCCATCTCCCTCGGCCTCTTCATCGTCTCCGCGCTCGTGCGCATCCCCTTCCGCGCCGGGCAGATTTTCCACGGCGATTCGTACGGGCTCGCCGCCGGCGCGATGTACACGCTCACCGCACACCCGCCCGGGTTCATCGGCTACTGCGCGCTCGTCCGTCTGGCGTACTACGTCGCGGGTGATCTGAATCTCGCGTTCGTGATCGTGAACATCCTCGCCACCGGCGTGGCCACTTCGCTCGCGTATCTCTTCGGCAGGCACATGTTCGATCGCCGCGTCGGCCTTATCGCCGCGGCGCTTTATGCGACGAGCCTCGACGTTTCGTACTTTGCGGAAGTGGCGCTGAGCTACGCGGCCGAAGGTGCGTTTGCGACTGCCGCCGCACTCACGGGATGGTTGGCCGTGAAACGCCACTCGTTCGGCTGGCTGCTCGCGCATTCCGCGGTGCTCGCGGTCGGCGGTTCCGTGCGACAGACGACGCTCGCGTTCCTGTTCCCGCTCTGGCTCTTCATCGCCTGGCGTGCGGTGCCGCGCTGGTGGCAACGCGCGTGTGCGTTCGTCGTGCTGGCGCTGGTGGTCTGGTCGTGGTCGGTGCCGAATGCGCAGCGCCTCGCGAAGTACTGGGACCAGCAGGACATCAGCTACTTCCAGAGCGTCTACAAACTGCAGGTGGCGATGGAGCAGTACTACGACTCGACGAAGTTCGGCGCAGTGCAGTACGAAGAGTCGCAGCCGCGGTTCCACTGGCCGCTCGTCGAGCTGGGCGTCGCGCTCTGGAACAAATTCGATCCGCCATCGGCCACTGCGCCGCGCGAAGTGCGCATGGCGTCCGCGTCGCACGCGTTGAAATTGATTCGCTATCAAACCGCGAAGTTGTTGTTCTACGGCGGCGTGGCGCTCGGACTGGCGAGCTTGTTCGTGTTGCTCGCGTTTCTGAAGCGCGTGCGAAGAACGTTCGACTTCGATCGCTGGGTTTTCCTCGCGCTCTGGATCCTCCCCGCCGCGCTCTTCTTCGCGCTCAATCACCTTGGCGCGTGGGGATATCTGCTGATCTTCCTCGCGGGACTGACGGCCATCGCGGCGCAGGCGATCGTCGTGTTGTTCACGACGACGCGCAGGCAGGTGCTCGTGACCGGCGTGCTCGCGCTCGTGAACGTGCTCGTGTTTCTCTTCATGCGTCCTTTGCCGGATACGACGGAGCGCAACAAGCTGATGAACATCGCGCTGCTGCAGTACGCCGCGCCATCGATCCGCACGCATTACGCGCGCGCACGTTCGTCAGGATTCGGCGAAGATCCGCGACAGCTGCAGCTCGATTGCGTGACGGACGAGTGTCTCGAGAAAAGCATCAAGATCCACTTCTCGCTGCCCGCGGATCTGCAGCCGGTGAAGCCGCTACGATAGTTTGGAGTGCGGCGGCCGCAGCCGCCGCTTTCGTATGTTCGAGCGCGGCGCTGTGGCATACCAAAGCGGTAGCTGCGGCTACCGCACTCCAAACAACGACAGCCACGCGCGCCAGTGCAGCGGATCGCGGCGGATCGCATCGCGCAGCACGCGCGATCCTTTGCGATTGCCCTGCTGCAGCAGGCACTTGCCGATAAAGTACAACGCCGCGGCCTCACCGCGACGCGTCATCGGCGCCGGTGCCACTCGCGCGGCCTCCGCGAGCGAACCGCCTCCATCGCGCAACGCCACCGCGATCTCCGTCAATCGCACCTGCGCCGCGCGAGCCGTGCCGCTGATGCTGCGCGCGTCGACAGTGGCGTCATAGAGCACGTCCTCGATGATCGCGAACGTCCCACCATCGCGTGCGATACGGATCCAGAGATCGAGATCCTGCGCGACGCGGAACTCCGCGCGATATCCGCCCGCGCGTTGATACGCATCGCGACGAAACATCGCCGAGCCGTGATGCGGCAGCGCATGAATGCGCGACCCGTCATCGCGCAACAGACTTTGCCGCACTTCATCGCCATCCCCGCGCGAGATGTACAACAGATCGCCATCCGCATCGACAAACCGCGTCGCGCACGAAACTACCATCGCGCCATTCGCGATCATCGCCAGCTGCCGCGCGAATCGCTCCGGATGCGATCGATCGCCGTTGTCATGCCGCGCGATCACATCGGCGCGCGCTTCCGCGCAACCGCGAATCAACGCACGCGTGAGTCCCGCATTCGCCTGCGTGATCACGCGGACGCGCATGTCGCGCATCGCGTATTCGCCGAGGAGCGCGGGCGTTGCGTCGGTCGAGCCGTCGTCGACGACGATCAATTCGAAATCACGTTCGGTCTGTCCGAGGATGCTGTTCAGTGTCGCGGCGAGCGTCGACGCGCCGTTGAACACCGCGAGCACCACCGAGAGCTTCATCGGAGGTGATCCGCGAGGCAGGCGATCCTGCCGGTCAGATTCCAGCCGAAGACGCGCGTGGCCGCGGCATACGCGCGGAACTGAATGCGGTCGCGCTCAGCCCCGGAGGCATCACGTGCGAGATCGAACAGCATCTTCGATTCCTGCGGCAGGCCGGCGTTTCCGCACTGGCGGGCCATGAGAAAAAGCTCGCGCGCGAAATGCTTCATCTCCGGCACGTCGGGTCCGATGCCGGCGGCGCGCGCGTGGCCGAGGATGAGGGCGTGGGCCCGGGCGCGATCGGCGAGGACTTCGGGCTTCATCCCGAACTCCGACAGCCGTCCGGAATGATGATGCCGCGCGACGGAAACCCATTCTTCGCAATAGTGCAGACGCACGCCCTGCGACGCGATGCGCGCGTCGTACTCCCAGTCCTCTTCATTGCGCAGCGGCAGCCATGCGCCCGCGGCATGGATGATCGACGCGCGATAGAGAGCAGTCGACGTTTGCCACCATCGCGACTGCAGCATGGCCGGGAAGATGGACTCGATCCGCTCGCCGGTGCGGCGACTCGGCTTCTGCAGCAACGTGCCGTCCGGCAGCTGGTCGCGTGTCCATCCGTACGACGCGCCGCATTCGGGATGCGCCTGCAGCCCTGCGACCTGCAGCTCGAACTTGCGGGGGAACAGGAGGTCGTCGCTGTCGAGATGCTCGATGAACTCGCCGCGCGCGGCCAGCCGCCCTGCCTCGCGCGCCAATCCGACGCCGGTGTTTTTCTGATGAATGACGCGGACGACGTCGGGATGTTCGGCCGCGATCGCGTCGGCGACTGCCGGCGTGTCGTCCGTTGAGCCGTCGTCGATGATGATCAGCTCGAGGTTGCGGTACGTCTGCGACAACACCGATGCGGCAGACTCGCGCAGCATCGTGGAACGGTTGTAGACCGGGATGATCGTCGTGACGAGGCCAGGGACCGTCTGCATTCTTCCTCGGGAGGATATATGACAAGATCGTCCGCGATGACGCGCGTCCTCATCTGCACGCCGACCTACTACCTGCAGGGCGGCGTCGAGCGGATCATCGAGTCGCTCGCGCAGCATCTTCCGTCGCGCGGGATGGAAGTCATCTTC
>DASYLL010000023.1:0-7876 GCA_036009605.1 Thermoanaerobaculia bacterium
TGCGGTATCGATTCGGATCGTTTGAGCTGGATGCCGGCCAGTACGAGCTGCGGCGTGGATCGGACCTCGTTCACGTCGAGCCGCGCGTGCTCGACCTGCTCTTCTTTCTGGTGCGCAATCGCGATCGCGTCGTCTCCCGCGAAGAGCTTCTCGACAACGTCTGGAAGACGCGTTACATCGGCGAGTCCGCGCTGAGCCGCTGCATCATGCAGGCGCGAAAGGCGGTGAGGTCCGGCGGTGACACGCCGATCAGGACCGTCCACCGACGCGGCTACCGTTTCCTCGGGCTCGTCGAAGAAGAACAGGCAACCGAAAACCGATCGGCCGAGGTCCATCCGCAGGCGGAGAAGCTCTTCGCGCGTGCGCAGCAGCTGTCGAAAAAACGCAGTCCCGACGGCGTGCGCAAAGCCATCACGCTTCTCCTCGAGGCAATCGAGATCGAGCCTCACTACGCCCCTGCGCATGCCGCACTTGGCGACTGCTATCTCTTTCTCGGTTTCCTGCAGCTCACCGCGCCGAACAGCGTGTTTCCGAAAGCGCAGGCGGCGCTGACGCGCGCCATCGAGCTCGATTCCTCCACGGCGGACGCATATGCATCACGCGGGCTCATCGAGCTGGTGTTCGGCTGGAATCCGGAGGCGGCCGGCGCCTCGCTCCACGAGGCCATGCGCGTCGATCCCGTGCGAGCGATCGTCCACCATCGCTGGGGCCTGTACCTTCTTTCGCAGCGCCGCTTCGACGAAGCGGAAGCGGCGCTCCTTCACGCTGCCGCTCTCGATCCGCTCTCACCGATCTTTGCGACCGCCTGTGGTCTGCCTGCCATGGGCAGAAACGATGCGCTCAACGCACTGCCGATCTATCGCACCGTCATCGAGTCCGAGCCCTCCTTCTATCCCGTCCATTTCTATCTTGGCCTCGCGCTCGAGAGCTGCGGACGAACCGACGAAGCCATCGCCGAGCTCCGGCTGGCGGTGCAGATTTCCGAGACCGAAACCGAGGCGCTGCCGGCGCTGGCACACACTCTGGCGCGAGTCGATCGCGTCGCCGAAGCGGAAGAGATCGTCGAGCGTCTGCGCAGCGCATCCACGCAGCGTTTCATCTCCCCGTTCTTCTTCGCCCTCGTCGCGCTGGGCAAAGGCGATCACGACGAAACGATGGCGTGGCTGGAACGGGCCGTGGCACAACGCGCGATGCGCATGCACGACCTGCATCTCGATCCGCGCTTCGCGCCCTTGCGTGGCGATCCCCGCTTCCAGAGCCTCCTCGCGCAGATCGGAACCGATCCCGAGGCGACGCACGTGCGGAAGTGATCACGATTTCAACAACGAACCATCAAGTCTCGGAGCGGGTCCCCGATCCATGCTTCCTGTCGTAGCTGACAGGAGACCGATCCTTGCGGAAACTCACGCTCTCTCTCGTAACCCTGGTTCTCATGATGCCTCTCTCCGCCTCCGCGGCGTTCAGCGGGACGGACCTGATTCTCCCGGCCGTTGGGCGCGTCGACGGCAACGGTGGCAGCCGCTTCTTCACGACCGTCTGGGTCACGAATCCGGGCCAGCAAGCGGCGACGTTTCAGATGGAGTTCGTCGCGGCGGGACAGCCGTCGACGACATCACAAATCGTCACGGAGCTCCTCGCGGCGGGCGCGACGCGGACGTACGAGAACATCGCGGAGACGGTGTTCGGAGCGAGCGGCGTGCTCGGCGCCGCGCGGTTCCGCAGCGAACAGAAACTGCTCGTTTCCGCACGCATCTACAACCAGTACGCGGGATCGGGCGAACGCGATTCCACGGGACAGTTCATGTCAGCCGTCCCGGCGAATTTCGGACTCGAGCGTGGCGAACAGGCGCACCTGCAAGGTGCGCGATCGACGGACGACTTCCGCTACAACATCTTCTTCGTCGAGACGAGCGGCGGCAATACCGCGTCGCGCATCACCGTGGTCGATGGGACGGGCGTCGCGATTCACACGTCCGTTCTGAGTCTTCTCCCGTATGAGCAACGCTTCGTCTCGCTCACGTCGCTGATCGGGTTGCAAACGCTCGTCGACGGAAACGTCCTGATCGAGTCGCTCGATGGAACGGGACGGCTCTACGCGGTCGGCTCGCTGGTGTCGAACGGCACCCAGGATGGTTCCCTGTTCGAGATGCGCTTTCCCGATCGCCTTCTGGGCGAAGCCGTGGAAATCGGCGCCGGCGCGGGACTGGAGAAGACTCTCGCGAACAACGCGACCGTCTTGGGAATCGCACCATCGGGCGTGCAGACCTCGATGATCGCGGACGGCGCAGTCACGCGCGCGAAGCTCGCGTCCAACGCCGCCGTGACGCGTTTGAACGGAGCGAGCGGCGATGTCGATCTCCACGGCGGCACGGGAGTCACGGTCACGCGCAGTGGAAGCAATCTCACGATCAATGCGGCTGCGCCGGTGCCGGGGGAGCGCGGGCCCGCGGGCCCCGCGGGCGCGACCGGACCTGCCGGTCCACAAGGTCCTGCCGGTGCGACTGGCGCCGCCGGCGCAACGGGCGTGCAGGGTCCCGCAGGTGCGAACGGCGCGCAGGGATTGCCGGGTCCGCAGGGTACGCCCGGAGCAGCGGGACCAGCAGGATCCGAAGGACCTGCCGGACAGAAAGGTCTGCAGTGGCGCGATGCCTGGAACAACGCCACGATCTACGCGATCGATGACGCCGTCCGCCATGAAGGCTCGTCGTACATCAGTCTGATCGATGCAAATCAGAACGTGGAGCCCGGAACGAACGCGTCCTGGTCGCTGCTCGCCGAAGCCGCGACTCTCCTCGGCGAAGCGGCCGGCGGCGATCTCGCCGGCTCGTTCCCGAATCCCACGATTGCATCGAGCGCCGGCGCCAACGTGGTTGCCGCCGTCAATGCCAGCTCCTCCACGATCACCGACGCGCGGCTCTCTTCCAACGTTCCGCTGAAGAATGGGGCGAACGTCTGGAGCGGCGCGAACACGTTCCAGAACGGGCTCTCTGCAAGCGCATCCCGCATCACCGATGTGGCCGAACCCACGGCCACGACAGACGCGGCCACGAAAGCCTATGTCGACGATGCCTTGAATGACGGATGGGGACTCGCGGGCAACACGGTTGCCTCGGCGAACGTGCTGGGAAGCGTCAACGCGCAGTCGCTGGTGTTCATCTCGAGCAACCAGCAACGCATGCGCATCCAGCCCAACGGCCAGATCGTCGTCAACAGCTCGGACCTCGCCGAGGGAACGCCGTTGACGAGCCACGCAGGCAGCGGTGCGGCGGTCGAGGGTCTCGCCACCGATTTCGCAACGGGTGTTAAGGGTTCCGCCACCGGACAGGGAGAAGGCGTCCTCGGCGTGCACACGAATGGAACCGCGGTGAAAGGCATCGTCTCCGGAATCGGCTTGAACGGCGTCGGCGTCCTGGGCGTCAACACCGGGATGGGCCAGGGAGGCGCGTTCCAGATCATCAATCCAGCGAGCGATTCGGCTGCGCTCAGCGCGGTCACCAACAGCGCCTCCATGGGTCAGGCCGCGAGTTTCAGGATTCTCAACGCAGCGAACGTCGGCTCCGTGCTCGAGTCGACGCATCAGGGGGCTGGCGGTGCGGGGCAGTTCAGCAACTCGGGGACGGGTCACGCACTGCAGGCGTCAGTGACAAATACGTCCAACAGTTCGACCGCGCTGACGGGAGTGACGAACGGCACCGGCAGCGCTGGCGAATTTCGGAGCACGAGCCCGACCGGCGGCGCTCCTACACTGCGTGTGGCCCAGTTCGGGACAGGCATTGCTGCCAGCGTGTTCAGCAACCATTCCGCCGGGACGCTCGCCACGCTCAGCGTCGGGCAGAACAGCACTTCGACCAACGCCGGCGCGATGGCGGTGAATGCCTTCTCCTCGACGCCCTTCAGTGGCCGGTTCGAGGCGACCGGCGCGGCCGTCGTTGCACGCGCGCTGGAGGGCATCTACAACGGCGGATCGACGAGTTTCCACGGAGTCGGTGTCTACGGCAGAGCGATCGCCGCTCCGGCGTTTGGAATCGGCGTCATTGGTGAAGGCAACTCCTTCGGCGTCTTCGCCCAGGGAAACCTCGGCGCCAGCGGTACGAAAACCTTCCTCATCGACCATCCACTCGACCCGGAGAACCGCTTCCTGAAGCACTACTCGATGGAGTCACCGGAGGTCCTGAACGTCTATCGAGGAAACGTCGTGCTGGATGCGAATGGAGAGGGAGTGGTGAAGCTCCCCGACTACTTCGATGCCATCAACAGGAACGTGACCTACCAGCTCACCGCCATCGGCGGCGCAGCCCCGGGACTGCACGTGCTCGAAGAAATCGACGCGACCCGCCAGTTCAAAGTCGCCGGTGGCAAAGGCGGGATGAAGGTGTCATGGGTGGTCTATGGCGAACGCAACGATCCGATCATGCGCCAGCCCGGCATGCGCGACGTGGAGATCGAGAAACGCGGCGAAGAGCGCGGCAGATACCTCGTGCCCGCGCTGTATGGGGCAGGGGAGGATGCGAAGATTTTTGGGGCGTCGAATCATCAGTAGGAGCTTCTTCTCGAACACAGGCCGCGCGCTAACTCAAATCAATGTCGCACCGCCCGCCGTCTTCCAGTCCTGCTGATGGTGCTGGTTTTCGAGGGGCCGTCGAAGTAGGAGGCTGGCTCGAAGGAGATCACGACCGTCCAGGGGCCTTCCGAGAGGCTTCGTCATCGATCCGGTGAAGAGCACCCAGGACGGGTACCGGTACCGGGCCGTGCTCAATGGCAGCTACTTCTCGAATGCCTTCCAGGAGCTGGTGAGTCTCGAGACCACATCGACGGTGACCTGTCCCGACAAGGTGCTGCCGAACGAGCTGTTCAACTGCACGTTGACCGTGACGGGGCTCAGCGACTACGGCCCGCGGGTGCGCAAGCCAGCGGGAGTCGTGCTCTGGCGCGACGGGCCGGTCCTCGATCCGCCGGATACCACCCACTGCCTCGGCCAGCCGGCGACCCGAGGGTGCTGTGAGCTCGACCTCGCCGGCACGTGTACGTTGCGATTCCGTGCTCCGGCCACTTTGGGGGAGACGCGAACCGTCGTGACCGATTACGGCACAGACTGGAATCCGTTCCGCAATTACCTGCTCGACCAGCCGAGTCTCGGAAGCGCGTCCATGGTGACGGCCAGTTGCGCGGCGCCGAACATCACGGATGTTCCCGAGGCCAGGACGATTGCGACGGCACCGGGCGAGTGCTTCGGCATCATGCCGGACCTCCGCGGGGAGCTTTCGGTCACAGAGCGCGGTTGTCCGGCCGCGGTCACGCAGACACCAGCTCCGGGCACGCACCTTAGCGCCGGACAGACCCTTCCCGTCCAATTCACGGCCACGAGCGGGGGAGGATCGGTGCAGTCGCAGTCGTACGTCACCATCGTCGACGGCAGCATTCCCTTCATCACCCTCTACGGCGACAGCGTGGTGAACCTCGAGTGCCACCAGCCGTACTTCGAGCAGGGAGCCCTTGCCTCGCAGCTCTGCAGCAACCAGCAGCCGGCTCAGATCACGCAGTCCAATGTCGACACCGGCCAGCCCGGAACCTACTTCGTCACCTACGGAGCAGACTACGGTCCCCTCGGTCATCCCGTCGCGACGCGCGTCATCCACGTCACCGACAGCACGGCGCCGGTCCTCTCGCTCGTCGGCCCCGCGTCCATGGTGTCGGAGTGCGGACTGTACTTCGACCCGGGTGCGAGCGCGATCGATCAGTGCGCCGGTCCCGTCACGCCGACGCTGACGATCCTGGACCAGGACGGCAACGCGGTCGCGACACCATCTGCAGGAACGTTTACCTATCGGTACACCGCGAGCGACTTCTCGGGGAACGTGAGCTCGGTCGACCGGACTGTGGAACTGCGTGACGAGATCCCACCTGCGATCGAACCTCCAGGGTTCCCGCTCCCGGTCCTCGTGCAGTGCCGCTCGGCGCTGACGCTGCCCACTCTGCTGGCCAGCGATTTCTGCGACGGACCGGTGCCGGTCACCACGACCACCGATGCGGACGTCAACGTGCCGGGCAACTACACGATCACGTATGCCGCTCGCGACACGACCGGAAATCAGGCGCAGCGGCCGGTTCCTCTCACCGTCACGGACAACGTGAAGCCGGTCATCACCCTCACCGGTGCGAACCCGATGACGGTCGAGTGCCACACCCCGTTCACCGACCCCGGCGCAAGCGCGCTCGACGCGTGCACGGGGTCGCTCGCGGTCAATGCGTCGGGCACGGTCGACACGAACTCCGTCGGAACGTACACCCTCAGCTACTCGGCGACCGACAGCTCGGGAAATGTGCAGCTGCTGACACGCACCGTCCATGTGGTCGACACAACGAAGCCGGTCATCGCACTCAACGGTGCGAATCCGATCTCGCTCGAGTGCCATTCGACGTACGTGGAACCCGGAGCAACCGCGACCGATGCATGCGCCGGATCGTTCGCCGCAACCGCGTCGGCCTCGGTCAATGCGAACGTGCCCGGCACGTACACGGTGAGCTACACCGCGACGGATGGCGCAGGGAATGCGGCGATCGTCGTGACCCGCACGGTGAACGTCGTCGACACGACGAAGCCGGTGATCTCGTTGAACGGGAGCGCCGACGTGACGATCGAATGTCACACCGCGTACGTCGAAGCGGGAGCGACCGCGGTCGACGCCTGTGCTGCCTCGCCTACCGCGACGCCGAGCGGGAGCGTCGACAGCAACACCGTCGGTGTCTACACCGTCACGTACAACGCGACCGATCCATCCGGCAACGTCGGAACCGCCGTGACTCGCACCGTTCATGTGGTCGATACAACGAAGCCGGTCATTGCGCTCACCGGCGCCAATCTGATCACGCTCGAGTGCCACACCACGTTCACCGACCCGGGCGCGACCGCGCTCGATGCGTGTGCCGGTGCCGTGACGGTCAACGCCACAGGCACAGTGAATCCCAACGTGCCGGGCACCTACACCATCACCTACTCCGCGACCGACAGCTCGGGCAATACGCAGTCGCTGACGCGCACCGTGGACGTGGTCGATACGATCAGGCCATCGATCGTCGTCACGGGCGCGAACCCTCTGACGCTCGAGTGCCACAGCAGTTACGCGGATCCAGGGGCGACGTCGACGGACGCATGCTCCGGCGCACTGACGGTCGTGACCACAGGAACGGTGGACGCGAACACGCCGGGATCGTACACGGTCACCTACAGCTCGGTTGACGGCTCCGGCAACACGCAGACCGCGACGCGGACCGTGAACGTGGTCGACACCACCAAGCCGGTCGTCACCCTCACCGGCGCGGCATCGATGAACGTCGAGTGCCACACGGCATTCACCGACCCGGGGGCTACCGCGACCGACGATTGCGACGGCGCACATCCTGCGACCGCCACCGGTGTCGTCGACGCCCAGACGCCGGGCACCTACACCATCACCTACTCCGCAGTGGATGCTGCAGGCAATGCCGCAACGACGGTCGTGCGGACGGTCATCGTCGGCGACGCAACACCGCCGGTCATCACGCTCAACGGCTCCGCATCGATGACCGTCGAGTGCCACACGCCGTTCACCGATCCAGGCGCAGTCGTCGACGATACGTGCGGCGGCCAGTCCTCGGCGAACGTGACCGGCAGCGTCGATGTGAACGCCGTCGGCACGTACACGCTCACCTACGCCGCGACGGACGCGAACGGCAACAACGCCACTCCCGTCATCCGCACCATCCACGTCACGGATACGATCAAACCAGTGATCACGCTCGAGGGATCCAATCCGCTGACCCTCGAGTGCCACACCGGTTACGTCGAACCTGGCGCCTCTGCGACCGACTCCTGCGCAGGGACGTTCGCCGCGACCCC
>DASYLL010000024.1:0-3943 GCA_036009605.1 Thermoanaerobaculia bacterium
GATGGCTTTCATGAGTCGAGTCTCCGACGTGCGGGAGTGAAATCCCCGTGCCAGCCACCGGCCGGCAGCGCTCGTTTTCTGACGCGCAATCTCCTAGGATGCGGCGCGGAGATGACCTCGCTCACGCACGACCAGCCGAAGTTACGGGCGCGTCTCGCGCCGCTGCCTCTGCGACGTCTCCAGTTGCTGGGTTGCGAAGGCATCATCGTCGCGTACTTCCTCAGCCTCTTCCGATACAAGATCTGGTTCGTCACCACCGCTGCCGTGCTTGCGCTCACGGTCATCGCGGCCCTGCTCGGCACGGTGCGCGTGCGCGGACTGCTCCGCGATCTCTGGCCGATCGGTCTGCTCTTCGTCTATCTCATCGCCGCGTCGTTTCAATCCGAATTCTCGCGCGTGGCACTCTACTGGTCCGCGGTCGACTCGATCGGCATGGTCGTGGCGGCGTTGTTCTGGATCGCGATGCGCAACAACAGTTCCGCCGACATCCGCATGATGTTCATCCGTCTCGTGCTGATCTCGGCCGTCGTGGCGTTCGGCGCTTACCGGGTGCTCCCCACCATGAGCCGCATCGGCGGTCTGTCGTTGATGTTCTATCCGCTCGCGCTTCCGTTTCTGTGGACCGAGATCATCGGTGGCAGGCACCGGCGTTTCGCCCTTTTTGCGCTCGGCGTGATGCTGGCGATCCTGTTTCTCAGCCGCTCGCGTGCTCCGCTCGGCGCTGCGTTGCTCGTATTGGGCCTCTCGTTTCTCTGGATCGGTCGCACCCTCATGCAGCGGGTGAAGCTCGGACTGCTGCTGACCATCATGGTCACTCTCATCGCCGTCATCCTGATGTCGATCCCGACCACGCGCTACATCGTTCAGATGTTCGTGTCGCGCACCATCGACCAGGATGTCATGTGGGGAGATGTGTACGTCCCCGCCGAGCCGCGCGACGGCGCTCGGGAGAGTCTCGAGCAGCTCGTCAAAGAGAGGTTTCTCGATGCCCAGCCCTTCGGGATCGGCTACGGGACGACGTCGGAGCACTACCTGCGGATCTATCGCTTTCCGCTCGCGCTCCACAACATGTACCACGCGTGGGCGTTCGAGGGGGGCGTCTTCGGCGCTTTCATCTTCCTGGCCATCACCATCCGGCACTATCGCGCGCTGCGCAAAGTGCAGCAGATCGCCAGGACCATGGAAGAGGAGCTCATGGCGCGCAGCCTGTTGATCGGTACGGTCGGCGTCTTTTTCATCGGGATGTTTCATCAGATGCATCAGGGCCCCGTTCTGTACATGCTCTTCGGCCTCGGGCTCGGCCTGAAGCGACGCGTGTGGAGCGACGGTTGAACGTCGCGCTCCTCACGCTCACCCGCGGCAACGTCAGCGGTGGCTACCGCAAGTACCTGGACCGGCTCGTGCCGCTCCTGCGCGCGCAGCCGGAAGTCGGACGCATCGATCTATTCGCTCCGCCGCAGATGGTCGGTCCGGGCGTGCACACCTGGTCGCCGAACGATGAGATGTTTGGATTTCGCGAATTGCGACGCTCCGTCGCGGCCTTGCGTCCGGACGTCGTGTTCATTCCGACCGGGCGCGTATTGCGCATCGACCGGCTGCCCGTCGTCACGATGATCCAGAACATGGAGCCACTCGAAGTCCCGTTCGGTGGCAATAGCGTCGCGGAATCGGCGAAGAACCTGGCGCGCGCCGCTGCGGCGCGCTATGCGGTCATCCGCTCCGATCGCGTCATCGCCATCTCCAGGCACGTTCGCGATTTTCTCGTCGATCGCTGGCTTGTAGCCGATGAGAAGGTCGGCGTCGTTCCTCACGGCATTGATTCCGCGGCTGCCGAGGAGCTGCCGATTCCTGTGGGCCTCGAGGGGATTGCGGGGACGCCTTTTCTTTTCACGGCCGGATCGATTCGCCCGGCCCGCGGACTCGAGGACGTCATTCGCGCGCTCGCGACGTTGCCGGCCGAGGTTCGGCTGGTAATTGCAGGGAGCGCGGATCGGGCCGGGGAGCATTACGGCCGCGCGATGCGCTCGCTCGCACACCATCTCGGTATCGAGTCGCGCGTCGTCTGGGCGGGGCAGCTCGACCGTCCATCGATGTCGTGGTGTTTTCGCAACGCCGCGCTCTTTGTGATGACCAGCCGCGCGGAAGCGTGTCCGAACATCGTGCTCGAAGCGATGGCCGAAGGCGCCGCGGCGATCTCGACGGATCACGCGCCGATGCCGGAATTCTTCGCCGACGCGGCGCTGTATTATCGCGAGCGGGACGCCGGCCATCTCGCCGCGCGTCTCGCGGGAGTGCTTTCTTCGCCGGAGTCTCTTCGGCTGGCGTTGCGGCAGCGAGGCCGGGAGCGTGCTGCGGCATTCACCTGGGAAGACACCGCGCGCGGGACTGTCTCCGAACTGCAGCGCGCCATTCACTGATGCGCATCCTTCACCTCATCCCGAGCCTCGGCGGCGGCGGCGCCGAACGGCAACTCACTTATCTCGCGGATGGTCTGCGCGCTCTCGGTTGCGATGTGCACGTGGCGATGTTCAAAGGCGGTCCGAACCTGCCGCTTCTCGAAGCCTCGGGCGCGACGCTGCATCCTCTTTCCACGGGCAGCAACTACGATCCTCGCATTCTCTTCCGGCTCGTGAGGCTCATCCGGCGCGTCCGTCCGGACGTCGTGCAGACGTGGCTGCCGCAGATGGATGTCTTCGGCGGTGTCGCTGCGCTTCTGACGCGCACGCCGTGGGTGATCAGCGAGCGCACCAGCAGTCGGCACCATCCGCGCTCGATGCAATGGTGGTTGCGCAATGCAGTCGGGCGGCATGCGAACGCGGTCGTGGCGAACTCCGAAGTCGGACTCGATCGATGGGAGGAGTCCGGTCCGGAGCGCTTCGTCATCCGCAACGCGGTCGCATTCGCCGAGATCGACGCGACGCCGCCCGATACGGCTGATTACGGCTCATCGCGCGTGATCGTGTTCGCGGGACGCCTCACCGTCGAGAAGAACGTGCTGAATCTGATCGCCGCGTTGCGCGAGGTGATGGAGCAGCGCGACGCCGTGGCGCTGTTCTGCGGCGAAGGTCCGATGGAAGACGAAATTCGCGCGGCGATTGCAGCAGCCGGGCTCACGGATCGCGTCCGTCTCCTCGGTTACGTCGACAACCTTCCCGCTATCGTGAAGCGCGCCGATGTCGTGGTGGCGCCGAGCTGGTACGAGGGACATCCGAACGTGTCCACTGACGCCGCGGCGTGCGGATGCCCGCTCGTGGTTTCCGACATTCCCGCGCACGGCTGGCTCTCGGACAACGCCGCGTTGTTTGCACCGCCCGGCGATCCTCGCGCCATCGCGGCTGCGATTCTGCAAACGCTCGATGATCCGGCCGCGGCTCGTGCGCGCGGGCTGCGCGCACGCGAGATCGTTCGCGAATGGTCGGTCGAGCGCGCCGCTTCGTCGTATCTGAATCTTTATCGGGAGCTTCGCGCAAAGCGTGCGGGAAGCTAAGATGGAGATTCGTCCCCAAATGAGCAGGAAGACCGGGTAAGGGTATGTGTGGCATCGTCGGATTCGCGGGTCGTGAGCCCATCGCGCCGGAGCGTATGGCAACGATGCGCGACACCATGACGCATCGCGGTCCCGACGACCTCGGCCTCTGGACGTCTTCCGACGGAATCGTCTCGCTCGCGCAGCGCCGCCTCTCCATCATCGATCTCTCGCCCGGTGGCCATCAGCCGATGACCGATGCAACGGGCTGCATTCATCTCGTGTTCAACGGAGAGATCTACAACTTTCAGGACGTGCGTCGCGAGCTCGAAGGGAAGGGACATCGGTTCCACACTTCGAGCGACACCGAGGTGCTGATCGAGGCGTATAGAGAGTGGAACGAGGGGTTCCTCGAGCATGTGACGGGGATGTTCTCGATCGCGCTGTACGACGCGGACAAACGGACGCTGATTCTCG
>DASYLL010000025.1:0-17051 GCA_036009605.1 Thermoanaerobaculia bacterium
GCCCGCTTGAAGTACTTGAACACCGAGAAGCGGCTGTGGCAATGCAGATCTGCCCGCTTGAGGGTGGGGTCCGAAAATCCTTCAGACGTCATCGATTCGATCATCGAGCCCGCGGCAAAGTTCTCACGAAGATTGTTCAACTGCGAGGCATTTTCTACAATTCGCGTGCCCGTGCAGCTGAGTGGCTCAGTGTAGCGCAACAGCAAAGGACGAATGGCACAAACCACGCGTGGTAAGTCGAGCTCCAATCCATCCTCGCAGAGCTGGGTCGAAATGGACGTGCCCAGTCGTCTGCCCATCATCCCTCTCGTCTCCTCGGTGCTCTTTCCGGGGGGCGTGCTCTCGCTGCAGGTCGGCATCGACCGCAACGTCCGGCTCCTGAAAAATCTCCCGGACGATCAGAACCTCATCGCTGCCTTCTGCCAGAAGACGGGCGACAAGGAAAACCCGCGCCCCGGCGATCTCTCGCAGATCGGCGTGCTCGCGGCGATCGTGCAACGCCTGCCGCTCTCCGCGGACCGCTACCAGCTGTTCCTCCAGGGACGCCAGCGCGTGGAGCTCGTGCAGATGCTGCAGAACGAGCCGTACTTCGAGGGTCGCCTGCGCGAGGTTGCACCGCGCCCGATCCCGAAGAACGTGAAGACCGAGCTTCTGATGAACCGCGCGCTGTCGCTGTTCGAGAAGCTCGTCGAGAGCGATTCGAAGTACTCGAAGGAGCTGCTCAACATCCTTCAGATGAACATCGCGGAGGGACCGGATACGTTCGCGGATCTGCTGTCGGGGTTCGTGAACTTTCCGCTGGAAGAGAAGCAGCTCCTGCTCGAGACCGTGAATCCGATCGAGCGCATCGAGCTCCTCAACGAATACATCTCCCGCGACCTCGGACGCGCCACCGTCGATCGCGAGCTGCAGCGGCAGATTCAGTCGAACATCGACCGCCGCGATCGCGAGAACTACCTGCGCGAGCAGATGCGCATCATCCAGGACGAGCTGGGCGAGGGGAGCGCGGCGGAGCGCGAGGCCGATACCTATCGCGATCGCATCGAAGCGTTGCCCCTCGTCGAAGATCACAAGCAGACACTGCGCCGCGAAGTCACCCGTCTCGGGCAGCTCTCGCCGTCATCGTCCGACTACGCGGTCATCAAAGGTCACCTCGACACGATCCTGCAGTTGCCGTGGACGCAGCACACTGAAGACACGCTCGATCTCGTGAAAGCCGAAGAGGTGCTCGATCAACGGCATCATGGTCTCGAGAAAGTGAAAGAGCGCGTGCTCGAGTTCCTTGCAGTGCTCAAGCTCAAAGGCGATCTGAAGGGACCGATCCTCTGCTTCACCGGACCTCCCGGTGTCGGCAAGACATCGCTCGGCACTGCGATCGCTGACGCACTCGGACGCAAGTTCGTGCGCATGGCCGTCGGTGGTGTGACCGATGAATCGGAGATCCGCGGACATCGCAAGACGTACATCGGCGCGATGCCCGGAAAGCTCGTCAGCAGCTACATCCAGGTTGGCGTGAACAACCCGCTGATCATGATCGACGAGATCGACAAGATCGGGAAAGACTTCCGCGGCGATCCCGCCTCGGCGCTGCTCGAAGTGCTCGATCCGAAACAGAATCACGCCTTCGTCGATCGCTATCTCGAGATCCCGTACGACCTGTCGCACACGCTCTTCATCTGCACGGCGAACGTGCTCGACAACGTGCCCGGACCGCTGCGCGATCGCATGGAAGTGATCCGCCTCTCCGGATACACCGAGAACGAGAAACTCGCCATCGCGACGAAGCATCTCGTGCCCGAGCTGCTCGACAATCACGGGCTCACCTCCGGTCTCGTGGAGATCGAGGACGCGGCGATCCGCACGATCATCAGCGAGTACACCGCGGAGTCAGGCGTGCGCAATCTCGAGCGCAACCTCGCGACGGTGCTGCGCAAGATCGCGCGCAAAGTCGCCGGTGCGACGGAAGAGCAGCCGGGCGAAGACCACTACAAAGTCACGAAAGCCGACCTCGAGGCGTATCTCGGGCTCCCCAAGTTCGAGCACGAATTCGCGGAGCGCCGCCCCGAGATCGGCGTGGCGACAGGACTCGCGTGGACGTCGGTCGGCGGCGAGATCATGTTCATCGAAGCGACGCGCATGCCGGGTAACGGACGCACGACTGTGACCGGGCAACTCGGCGACGTGATGCGCGAATCGGTGTCGGCGGCGTACTCGTACGTTCGCTCGAAAGCGCACGATCTCGGGATCGAAGACAAGAGGTTCTCCGAGCAGGACATCCACATCCATTTCCCGGCCGGCGCAATCCCGAAAGACGGTCCGTCCGCGGGGGTCGCCATCGCCACCTGCATCGCTTCCGTGATGGGCGAGCGGCCGGTGCGTCATGATGTCGCGATGACGGGCGAGATCACGCTGCGCGGCAAGGTGTTGTCGGTCGGCGGCATCAAGGAAAAAGTGATGGCCGCGCATCGCGCGAACATCAAGGTCGTGGTGCTGCCGGAAGGCAATCGCAAGGATGTGCAGGAAGTGCCGGAGGAGATTCGGCAGAACCTCGAGTTCGTGTTCGCCGAGCGCGTGGAAGACGTCTGGAAGCGCGCGCTGATGCCGGCGATCGACGACGTCGCGGCGAGAGATCGCGAGCAGCGATTCGACGAGCCCGCGTCGCGCGCCGATGAAGAGATCAGGGTCGAGCATCACGATGAAACGAGCGGAAGAGCCGAGCAACGATGAAGCGCGGCTGTCTGCAGAACGTCCTGTTCGGTGTGGTGCTACTGCTGATCTTCGGTAGCAGCACGTACTTCTGGTTCACGTTTTTCGTGAAAGGGCGTTCGCTGCCGACGCCGAACCTCATCGGCCGCTCCGTCAGTGACGCCCGCAAAGTGACGCAGGATCTCGGCGTCGATCTGCTCGTCGACGACCAGCACCGCCGCAACGACGACAAAGTGCCGGTCGGTCACATCGTCTGGCAGAACCGCACGCCGGGCGCGACGAGCTTCATCAAACGCGGTTCGACGATGCGCGTCGAGTTGAGCGCGGGACCGCTCGTCTTGCGCGTGCCCGATCTCGAAGGCGCGTCCGCCGGTACCGCGATCCTGCGCCTCGGCCAGCAGAATCTCAAACCGGGAACCGTCACGTACGTCGCCAGCGCCATGCCCGGCGTGCTCGCGGCCGATCCGCCAAAGACGACCGTCGTCGCGCCGCAAAGCGCCGTGGCGTTGCTCGTCGGCGTTGCTCCTCCGCCATCGGAGTACGTGATGCCCGATCTCATCGATCGCTCGCTCGAACACGTGCGTCCCGCGCTCGAAGCGCGCGGTCTGCACGTCGCGACCGTGAAGTTCGAGGCTTATCCCGGAATCGCGGACGGCATCATCATTCGTCAGTACCCGTTGCGCGGCGCCGCCGTGAGCACGCAGGACCCAATCTCGGTCGTCGTCTCGCGGCAGGAAGAGGGAGGATTTGCCGCGGCTGTGCCGCCTGCGGCGACGCAGCCGCAGGTTGATCCGTAGTCGGTTGTCGGTTATCTGTACCGTACAGCCCGGCGACACATCGCAGACAACCGACAACCGAGAACCGACAACATGATTCAGATCGCCCCATCCCTCCTCTCCGCCGATTTCGCACGACTCGATGAAGAGCTGCGCACGATCGAAACCGCCGACCTCCTGCACCTCGACGTGATGGACGGACACTTCGTCCCGAACATCACCATGGGGCCGCCGATCATCAAAGCGTTGCGCTCGCGCACGAAGCTGCCGTTCGACTGTCATCTGATGATCAGCGAGCCGCAGCGCTACATCGCATCCTTCCTCGACGCGGGTGCGAACATGATCTCCGTGCACGTCGAAGCGGAGCCGCATCTGCAGCGCGCGCTGCAGATGATTCGCGACGGGGGAGCGAAGGCGGGCATCGCCATCAATCCCGGCACGAGCGCCGAAACGCTCTCCACCGCCATCGAGTTTTGTGACTACGTGCTGGTCATGACGGTGAACCCCGGATTCGGCGGACAGAAGTTCATAGAACCTGTTGTGGCCAAGATCCGTCATATTTCCGGGCTCATCCGCGAGAGGGGTCTTCGTGTGGAGATCGAAGTCGATGGCGGAATCGACACGAAGACGGCACCGGTGGTCGTCGCGGCCGGTGCGACGATTCTCGTTGCGGGCTCGGCTGTATTCGGACAGGATGATCGGCCGGCTGCAATGGACTCGATCCGAAGCGCTGTTAGCACGTTGAAGATTTAGACGGTTGTCGGTTCTCAGTTGTTGGTTGTCTGTCCCGAAACGCCCAGGAATCCACGGACAACCGACAACCGAGAACCGACAACATCCAGGGGGACTCTTGAAGCTCAAGCATCTGACGTTGATGTTGGCGACGCTGTTCGTCGTCGCCGCGTGCAACCGCGGCCCGAAAATCTATCGGCCGGTGGTCGATCCCGAGCTTCTGAAGCTCACGAAGGAGCAGCTCTTCGAGAAGGGAGAGGACCAGTTCACGCGCGAGAAGTGGCAGCGCGCCCGGACCTACTTCTCCCATCTGTACGAGACGTTCCCGAACGACCCGCTCGGCCGCCGCAGCCTCCTGCGCATCGCCGACACGTACTACGAACAGGGCAATCCGGTGAACCTCGTGGAGGCGCAGTACAAGTACCGCGACTTCATCAACCGCTACCCGACCAGCGATCAGGCCGACTACGCGATGCTGCGCATCGCCATGTGCTCGTTCAAGCAGATGGAACGCCCCGACCGCGATCAGGCCAAGACGCGTGAAGCCGTCGAGAAGCTCGACGACATGATCCGCGCGCACGCGAAGAGCCCGTTGCGTCCGGAAGCGGAAGCACGTCGCGGAGAAGCGATCGATCGTCTCGCGCGTCACGAGCATCTGGTCGCGCGCTTCTACATCAAGCGCGGCAGCCACATCTCGGCCGTGCAGCGCCTGAACTTCCTCATCGACACCTACGCGAACTACACCGACCGCGCCGGCGCCTTCTACGACCTCGGCAACTCCCTCACCCGCCTCGGCCGCAACGGGGAAGCGCGGCTGTACTTCGAGCGCGTCCTCTCCGAGTTCCCGAAGAGCGACTACGCGGAGCCGGCCAGGCGCCGCCTGAGCGATCTGAAAGTATGAAGAAGTTCGTCGTCGCCGTCGTGATGTTGTCTTCGCTCGGGTGCGCGTCCATGGACGACGCGCCCGAGCCGATTTCCGTTCCGCAGGTCGCCGCGCCCGATCCGCGCATCGGCGAGTTGCAGACGGCGATGACGGAACTGCTCGATCGTCTCGATGTGATGAACAGCCGGCTGGCGCGGCTCGAGGAAGAACGGACTGTCGTCTCGAGCGAGCCTGTTCCCGCGGCTGCTCCGATCGTCACGAACGAGCCCGCCGCTCAGCAACAGCCCGCGCAGCCAGTACAGCGCGCTCTCGTCGGCGCTCAGCTGGCCGAGGATTATCGACAGGCGATCATGCTCTTCGGACGTGGAAAGCATGCGGATGCGCGACGCGCCTTCCAGGCCGTCTTCGAATCCGACGCCGCGGGCGATCTCGCCGACAACGCACTCTTCTGGATCGGCGAAACCTACTTCGCCGCCGGCGATTACACGAACGCAGTGCGCAACTACACGCGCGTCGTGAACGAGTTTGCCGATCAGAACAAAGCGCCGGATGCGATGTTCAAGATCGCCCTCACACAGGCGCGCACCGGCGATCTCGCCCTCGCGCGCAGCACGCTGCAGCAGGTGATCGAGCGCTACCCGTACTCGAGCACGGCATCGTCGGCGAAAGCAGAGCTGGCGCGCATACGCTTTTAGTCTCAGAGTCGCAGAGTCTCAGAGAGTGCGTCAACGACATCCCGGAGTCCGAGGGGAGTCGCCGCTTCTCAAAGTCGCAACGTCTCAAAGAGCGTGGCAGGCACCTCCTTTGAGACTCTGAGACTTTGCGACTCTGCGCCTACATGTTCAAGCGACACAGACGCAACGCACGAACACTACGGCTACAATCTCCCGGCCATGGCTGAAGAAACCGAAAGCGGTGCCACGCTTCTGGCGCGGCGCGAGTACGCTCGCGCAGTTCCCGTCCTGAAGCGCGAGCACGAGAAGTACCCATCCAATCCGCGCATCCGCCTGCAGTACGCCGACGCGCTCTCCGGTGCGGGCATGCCCGACGAAGCGGTCACGCAGTACGAGGCCACGTCCAAGTATTACGAAGACAACGGCCTCACCGTGCAGGCTATCGCGGTCAGGAAGAAAGCCGAGAAACTGCGCGAGCAGCTCACGGTGAAAGCCGTGGATCCGGCCGGCACGAGCGAGCCGATGTTCTCGCGTCCCGTGCCCAAAAGCCCCCTCTTCGAGATTCTCGGCGACGTCGAGCGCGAGGCAATCGTCAAAGAGATGGAAGTGGAGACGCACGACGAAGGAAGCGTGATCCTCAACGAAGGCGATCCCGGCGCGTCGATGTATCTCATCGCTTCCGGCGAGGTGAAGGTCTACACGCGCAGCACCAACGCTGCCGGCGGTTCCGTCTATCTGGCGCGCCTTGGCGAAGGGGATTTTTTCGGAGAAGTGAGCGTGTTGACCGGAAAACCTCGCACGGCGACGATCACCGCTTCGCAACGCACCGAGCTGCTGCGTCTCGATAAGAGCAAGCTCGATGCGGTCCTCGGCAAACATCCGGGGCTCCGCAAAGTGCTCGATGATTTCTACAAGCAGCGCGCGATGCATACCGTCGAGGCCATGATCGAGAGTCTCAAATCCAGGAGATAACGTGGCCATCCTGCCCATTCGCAAGTACGGAGACGACGTTCTCCGCCATCCGACGAAGCCGGTCGAAACGGTCGACGCGCCGCTGCAGAAGTTGATCGAAGACATGATCGACACCATGTACGCCGCGCCCGGCGTCGGCCTCGCCGCCAATCAGGTCGGCGTGGGACAGCAGCTCATGGTGATCGACCTCTCCGTCGGCAAGCGCGTGGGCGAGTGCCACGTGTTCATCAACCCCGAGATCATCGAATCGGAAGGGGAGATCACGGAAGAGGAAGGCTGCCTCTCGATCCCCGACTTCGTCGAAGTCGTGACGCGGCCGGAGCGCGTGAAGCTGCGCTATCTCGACCGCAACGGCATCCAGCGCGAGATGTGGGGCGAAGGTCTCATGGCGCGCGCGATGTGCCACGAGATCGATCACCTGAAGGGCACGCTCTTCGTCGATCACCTGCGCGGCTTCAAGAAAGACCGCATCCTCAAGAAGATCTCCAAGCTCGCGAAATCAGGGATGTGGTTCTGATGCGACAGACCGCCATCGTCACCGAGATCGAGCCGCTCGCTCCGAGCGTCATTCAGATCACCGTTTCGTTTTCTGTCGACTTTCAGTTCAAGCCGGGACAGTGGGTGAACTTCCGTTTTCCGGAAGGCGTGTCGCGCGCGTACACGATTGCATCCGCACCCGAGCGTCCGCAGGCCGTACAGCTTTGTGTGCGCGTCGGAGCGGGACCAGGCGGCGAGGCGCTGCGCAAACTCGAAGCAGGTGCGCAGGTGCAGGTCGATGGACCGTACGGGGACTTCGTGCTGCCCGAGGATGATTCGCGCGGTGTGGTGTTTCTTGCGGGCGATGTCGGGATCGCGCCGGTGCGCAGCATCGTGCTGCACCTGCTCGCGGTCGGCGATCGACGCAGGATCGTTGTGCTGTACGAGCCCGACCAGCGTCACATTCTCTACGCGGGCGATTTCGATCCGCTCGCGCGCGCAGGCGACATCGTGCACGAGAGCGGTCCGATCGAAGGACTCGTCGAGCGCAATCGCGGCGCGATCAAAGAATCGATCGTGATGGCCGCGGGATTCGATCCGTTTCTCGATCGCGTGAAGAGCGCGCTCGAAGCGATCGATGCCGATCCGGGCTCCGCGATCACTGAGACGTTCGGGCCGCAGCCGTAGTCTTGTGGCGATTGAACCACTCGATCGCCTGTGCATCGCGTTCCGAGCGCCATTGCGTCAGCACGTGATTCGCGCCTGAGCGGATGATCAACTCGTACGGCTTGCCGAGCGCCTGCAGCTTCGCAGCGAGTCGCAGCGATTGCGACGGCGGCACGTCGCCATCGGAGCCGCCGTGCATGATCAGCACGGGGACGTTGAACCGCTCGGGCCACTCCAACGCGGACCTGCGCCGGTTGATCTCGTCGCGTTTCTCCGCGTAATCGGGCCAGATCGCGAGCGTCGCCTTCGCGAATTTTCCGGTCGGCGCCGTGAGCTCCGCCATGTCGGCGAATCCGCCGTACACCGCTGCCGCGCGCATCGGATACTGCTCGCGAATGGCCTGATACGTCATCATCCCTCCGCGCGACTCGCCGTACAGAAACACGTTCTCGCGATCCGCGATCGGCAGCTGCTGCAGCAGGCAGGTCGTGTTCAGGAGGTCATCGAGATCGGCGCCGCCCAGCTCATCGCGTCCCGCCGATCCGCCGCTGCCGCGGTACATGGGCGCCACGACGAGAAATCCGGCCGAAGCGAGGCGATGAAACGTCGTCAGATACTCGCCGACGAACTGCTTCCACACATAGCTGCCGCGATTGAACACGACCACCGGCAGGGAATGTGTGGGCTTTGCGATCGGCGCGTAGACATACGCGAACACGGTCAGTCCGTCGCTCGCGTAGCTCACCTGCGTCAGACGGAACTTCGCGTCCGCACGTGCGAGCTGATACTCGTCGGCTGTCGCGTATTGCTCGACTTTCGGGATCGCGTCGTAGTCGGGGAGTGTGACCGGCTTCTCATCGAGCGAAGCGAGCGACAGGCAGGCAGCGAGCAGAATCCGCATGTTCCCCATTACGCGGCTGAGTGCCGCAGGAATGCACGTCTACCGCAACCACCCCGGCAGAATCCCCTCGCGCCGTGCATCCTCGCGAAACTGCTCACTGGCACGCACCGCTCGCGTGACTTCCAGCCGCGCGTACGGAATCTGCTCCTTCGTTTTATGCAGCAGCGTCGTGTCGTAGCTGAACTGATTCGGCTTGAAGCCCTGGGCGATGAAGCCGTTGATCTTCAGCTCCAGCTCGCTCACGCGCGTCTCGAGCAGCTCCAGTTCCTCGTTCGCGCGACGTACTGCCTCGTCATACGAGCGCGCTTTGCTGCGCCAGTACGATTCCTCGTTCTTCTGTTCCTTTACTTCCTCACGCGTCGGTGGAGGCGCGAGCGCGGGCAGTTTCTGCGAGGGTGGGGCAGGCGTCCCGTTGTGATTCTTCTCCAGCTCCGCGAGCAGCCGTTTCCTCTCCTCTTCGGAGACGGGACGGCGGCCTTTCGCCGGTTTCTTCTTCTCTTCCTCGACGACGAGCGGCTTCGCTTCCGCTTCGACCTTCGGCGTCGCGCTCTCGACGCGCAGTACCTCGCTCGCCGGCAGCGAAAACAGCTTTCCCTCGGAACGGAACGTGTACACGCCGTCCTTCTCGACCGGCGTGCCCTCGACCGAGATCTTGTCGCCTGAATGCAGCACGAGCGTCGAAGCGAGCGCGAGCAGGAGGACGAGAGCAGTCATGGCTCTTTAGATTACTCCCGGAGCCCCGAATATGCCCCGATTGGCTGAAACACTTCGCGAACCGCTAGAATCCGCGCCATCGAAATGGGAAGTACCATCCCGCCACACTTGCATGCTCACTGGGTGCTGATCGCCGTCATCTGCGGCGCCTTCTACCTGATCTTCGACGCCCTGCGATCCTTCGCGCTGCAGCTCAGCCCTGTACGGCTGCGCCGACTCAGCACGGATGCCGAGGAGGGGAGCTCGCGCTGGAGCGAGTTCGCGGTCGAAGACTTCCAGCTCGTCAGCGGCGCGCTGCTGCAGATGGCACTCGTCATCGGCGCCGGCGCCACGACGATGATCTTCGACGAGCGCCCGATCGGCAGCGCCGTCCTGATCAGCGTCCTCATCTGGTCCGCGATTGTCTTCATCTGGAAGTTCATTCTCGCGCTCATTCCGGAAGACACCGGGGAAGTGATCCTGCGCGCGCTGATCCCGTTTTCACGCGGCGCGTACTACGTCTTCTGGCCCGCACTCTTCCCGCTGCGCAAGCTCCTCGAACGCCTCGGCCGCCACAAGCCGGACGACGGCGACGAGAAGAAGTTCACCGACGAAGAGGTGCAGGCCTACATCGACGTCGGCGAGGAAGAAGGCATCATCGAGGGGACGGAAGGGAAGATGCTGCAGTCGATCGTCGACTTCGGCGACCGGCTCGCGCACGAGATCATGACGCCGCGCATCGACGTGCTCGCGTTCGACGCGCGCCGTCCGATCGAAGAACTGGCAAAGCTCTTCAGCGAATCGAAATACGCGCGCATTCCGATCTACGAGAAGAGCATCGACCAGATCACCGGCATCGTGCACGTGAAGGACCTCTTCGACACGATCGTCAAGGGCGACCGCCGACCCGTCGCCGAGCTCGCGCGTCCGCCGTACTTCGTCTCCGAGACGAAGAAAGTGTCCGACCTGCTGCGCGAGTTTCAGAGCGAGCACCTGCAGATCGCGATCGTCGTCGATGAATACGGCGGCACAGCCGGCATCATCACGACCGAAGACATCATCGAAGAGATCGTCGGCGAGATCGCGGACGAGCACGAGGACGAAGAAGCGACGCTCGTCGAGATGGGTGACGACATCTGGCTGGTGAGCGGCTTGCTTCGTGTCGAAGCATTGGAAGAAAAACTCGACGCGACTCTCGCCGGCGACGACTACGAAACCGTCGCGGGCCTGATCTTCACGAGCCTCGGCCGCGTCCCCGATGTCAGCGCGACCGTGACGAAGAACGGATGGCAGTTCACCGTCGAGCGCGCGGATCGGCGCAGGATTTATCGCGTGAAGGTGAGTAAGGATCCGAACGCGCGCCTCGATGGATCGGACGATGAAGAATGAGCGGCGCGAATTGAGAATTGAAAATTGAAAATTGAAAAATCGGAAGAGCGGGCTGCGTAACCTGGACGTCCGATTTTTCAATTTTCAATTTTCAATTTTCCATTCACCCCACCAATCATGACCGAAGAAACCAAACCCTCCGCCTTCGGCGTCGTGGCCCTGACAGGCCGCCCCAACGCCGGCAAATCGACGCTGCTCAATCGCGTTCTCGGACACAAGGTCTCGATCGTTTCCGACAAACCGCAGACGACGCGCAATCGCATCATCGGCGTGCTGAACGAAGAACGCGGCCAGATCGCGTTTCTCGATACGCCCGGCGTACACAAGCCGCTGCATCGGCTGAACGTGCGGATGATGGATCACGTTCGCTCGGCGCTCAGCGAAGCGGATGTCATCGCGCTCATCGTCGATGCCAGCAGCGAGTTCGGGAAGGGCGATCAGTTCGTCATCGAGATGCTGCAGAACGAGAAGAGGCATAACCCGGACGCGAAGTGGTTCGTGCTGCTCAACAAGATCGATCTCGTGAAGAAGCACCTCCTGCTGCCGCTGATGGAGCGGTATCACGCGTTCGGCCTTTTCGACGAGATCATCCCGATTTCCGCATCGACCGGCGACGGCGTCGACGCGTTGACGGCACTGCTCTTCAGGACGGTCCATCCCGGCAACGCGCGGTATCCGACCGAGGACTACACCACGCAGCCGGAGCGCTTCTTCGCCGCGGAGATCATCCGCGAGAAGCTTCTGCATCACACGACGGAAGAACTTCCGTACACGACCGCAGTACACGTCGATCGTTTCGAAGAAGACGAAGCGACGAACTTCCTGCGCATCTGGGCGACGATCTACGTCGAGCGCGATTCACAGAAGGGAATCGTTCTTGGCAAGCAGGGCTCGATGATCAAGCGTATCGGCACCGAGGCGCGGCGGGAGCTGGAGACGATCCTCGGCGCGAAGATTCATCTCGATCTGCACGTCAGCGTTCAGCAGGATTGGCGCGACGACACGCGCTTTCTCGGAGAACTGGACAGACCACTCGACTAGAAAGCGGAGTTTGAGATGTAAATAGGGATACGCAAACGTATCAACGTTCATTAACATGGGGCCAGCTTTCCGCAGGATTGGAGGAGGTCCCAAGCAAATGCTCGCCACACGCTCGTCCCGATGTCTGCTTCTGCTTTTCATCGTCGCACTCGCCGCTCCATTCGCCATCGCCCAACAGACCGGTGAAATCACCGGCAAAGTCTCGGCCGTCGACGGGTCCACGCTACCCGGAGTGACTGTCGAAGCAAGATCAAACGTATTGCCCCAGCCTCGCGTCACCACGTCGGGCGACACGGGCGACTATCGTCTGCCGGTTCTGCCTCCCGGCACCTACACCGTGACGTACACGCTGGCCGGTCTCGAGACCGTCACGCGCACCGTCCACGTTCTGCTCAATGGGAGCGCCACCGTGAACGTGGCCCTCGGCGTCGCGGGCGTTTCGGAAAGCATCACCGTCACCGCCGACTCGTCTCTCGTCGATCCCGATTCGACCGCGATCAAGAGCGCGATCAGCGAAGACCAGATCGAAGAGCTGCCGGTCGGTCAGGAGTACCGCGACCTCATCAAGCTCGCTCCCGCGGTGCAGTACTCCGAGGATGCGATCCGCGGACCGTCCGCGGGCGGCAGCGGTCAGGACAACGTCTATCTCTTCGATGGCGTCAACGTGACACTCCCGCTCTTCGGCACGCTCTCCGCGGAGCCGTCGACGCACGACATCGAGCAGATCTCGATCACCAAAGGCGGCGCAACCGCCGTCGACTTCATCCGCTCCGCCGGATTCAGCATCGACTCGGTCAGCAAGACGGGCACGAACGAATACAAAGGCGAAGTCGGCTTCCAGTTCCAGAACAACTTCATGCGCGGCGACGCCGAACAGATCGGCCGCGTTCCGACCGACAGCAATCAGGATCGCACCTGGCTGACGGCGAACTTCGGTGGTCCGCTGCTGCGCGACCGCCTGCTGTTCTACGCGTCGTACTATCGTCCGACGGTCGAGCGCACCGACCGCACGAACGCGTACGGTGCTCTGCCCAACTTCGACAGCTCGCGCGATGAGCTTTTCGGCAAGCTGACGTACACGCCGACCGGCACGATCCTGCTGCACGGCAGCTACCGCGCCTCCGAGCGCACGGTCGAGAACGCGAGCATCGGCATCACGACCCCCGGCACGCCGAGCACGGCGCTCAATGAAGAGGCGACGTTCAACGTCGGCATCTTCGAGGGCTCGTGGGTCATCAACTCGCGCAGCTTCGCCACGGCGAAGTACACGAACTTCGTGAACGACACGTCGTCGCTTCCGAACGTTCTGCTCGATGTGGTCCCGAGCACGGCGGCGGGCACCCGTCTCGACGTCAACAACCTCGAGCAGTACGGCCTCATCACCGTTCCGGCGATCGTCGCCGGGCAGGATGCCTACAACACCTTCATCGGTCCGCTGCTCCAGCGCTACGGCTATCTCGACGGCGGCACGCGCGTCGGCGGCGGCCAGGTCGGCGTCGGTCTCGAGCTCAACGAGCAGGACTTCTTCCGCGACAGCGCGCAGTTCGGCTATGACTTCACCATCGGGTCGAAGGTCTCGCACGATCTGCACGCCGGCTATCTCTGGTCGAAGGACGGCGAGGATCTCATGCGCACGTCGAACGGCTGGGGCTCCATCACCGTTCCGGGCGGACGCCCGGGCTCGACGTTCACGCCTCCGGGCGGAACGGCGCAGACGGTGTTCTACACCGCGCAGTTCACCCGTTCGCTCGAGGGCGGCGTGGGCGGCAACAACATCCACTCCGAGTACGTCTCGCACAACCTCGAGCTGAACGACACGATCCGTTACAACAACTGGTCGTTCAACGCCGGCTTCGTGATCAGCAAAGACATCCTGTACGGTCAGGGACTGCGCGAGGCGGACACGCTGTCCGGTTACGTCGCGGCTCCGGGCAACAAGTACAAGATGTACGAGATCCCCTGGAGCAAGACGCTGCAGCCGCGCCTCGGCGCGACGTGGGCGTACAACGGTCTCGACAACGTTTACTTCAGCTACGCGCGCTACGTTCCGGCCGCGAGCTCACTGCCGCGTGCGGCTTCGTGGGATCGCGCGATTCTCGGTCTGACGACGCGCGTTCACTTCGACGCAACCGGCACGATCATCGGTTCCGAGCAGCTCGCATCCTCCTCGGGCAAGCTGTTCGTCGAGGACCTCGATCCGCGCCACACCGATGAATACCTCATCGGAACGTCGCAGCAGTTCAACAGCCGCTGGAGCGGTCGCGCGTATGGGCGCTATCGCTTCTCGACGAATTTCTGGGAAGACACGAACAACAACGCGCGCGTCCTGTGGGGACCTGATGGTACCGAGCGGGCGCTCTACATCAACGACCTGACCGCGCGTCTCGCGCAGATCGGCAGCGGCTCGACCTACGTCATCGCGGAGCTCGACGGCGCCTTTACCAAGCAGTACGAAGCGACCTTCGAATCCGACTGGCGCGGCGACCGCACCTTCATCCGCGGCTCGTACACCTACGCGCACTACTACGGCAACTTCGACCAGGACAACACCAGCCTCGATGGCAACGACAGCGCGATCTTCCTCGGCTCATCGAACGTCGCGGACGGTCCGGGTCGTCAGATCTGGGACAACAAGCTCGGTGATCTTCGCGGCGACCGCCGCCACCTGCTGAAGGTCTACGGTTCGTACCAGTTGCCGTGGAACGGCACGATCGGCGGCTTCGGCCTCTACCAGTCGGGCCAGCCGTGGGAAGCCTGGAACTACGAGATCTATCGTTTCCTGCCCGGCTTCAGCGGCACCAGCGATCTCGCGCGTTACGGCGAGCCCGCGGGACGCCGCCGCTCTCCGGCGCACATCCAGTTCGACGCGAGCTACACGCAGAACGTGCCGGTCTTCGGCTACAACTTCCAGTTCGTGCTCGACGCCTTCAACCTGTTCGACAACGAAACGGGATACGACCTCGAGCCGTCCGTTCACCGCACCACGACGAACGTCCGGTTCGCCGAGCCGCGCAATCGCTTCGACCCGCGCCGCTACCAGCTGGCCGTGCGTTTCGAGTTCTAAGGTTCTACTTCGAGTTTCACGAGAAGGCCCGGCGGCAACGCCGGGCCTTTTTTTGTTTATTGGACCCCTCATCCGCCGAAGGCGGATGAGGGGTTGCTACCGAAACAACCGCTCGCTCGCGATCAACTCGCGCGTGGTGTCATCCGCGAACTGTCGCGCTTTCGCGATCCGCTCCGCGCGGTCGGCTTCGCCGAGGAGCACGCTGACTTGCGCGCGCTTGAAGAGCGCCATCGGATTGTCGGGACGCGAAATCAGCGCGCGATCGAGAGCCGCGCGCGCTTCCTCGAAGCGTCGCGACGCGAGATAGAGCACGCCGAGCTCGAGATCGTAACGGAACCCCGGCATCGCGCGCGCTTTCTCGAACGCGTCGATCGCCGACGCGGTATCGCCGACGGCCATCGCCAACTGTCCGAATCCCACCAGCTCCGCAGCACTGGGCGTCTTCAGCGCGTGAATGCGTTTCCGCAACGCGAGCGCCTCGGGGAGTTTGCCTTCACGCTCGCGAATCTCCGCAAGCGCTTCGAGAGCGGGGAGGCGGTCGGGGGTTTCGGCGAGCGTCTGCTCGAGCATCGGCGCCGCGCGTTCACGCTCTCCGATACGCGCGAGATGCAACGCGAGATACGCACGCACGTCGGGTGATTGCGGCGCGATCGTTTCCGCCTGGCGAAACGCCGCCATCGCAGCGTCGTTCTTTCCGAGCGCCGAATGCGCGGCCGCGAGTCGCAGCGCTGCCATGAGATTGTTCGGATCGTCCTTCAGAATTTTCTCGAGCAGTGGAATCGCGGCTGCGTAATCACCGCGCTCGAATGCGCCTGAAGCTTGATCGAACGTCGCGAAGAGATGGGTCATGTCGCGCGGACGGGGCGCGTCTTTGCGCACGACCGGCTTCACGTCCGCGGTGATGTAGCCGAGGGAGGCGAGCTGGCGTCGCGCTTCATCGTCGAGTTGCGCGACCTCTTTCATCGACGGGACCGGATACTCGGTCAGCGATTTGCGCACGTTGCGCGAGAGATCGACTTTGCCGTTGAGATCGCGGACTTCCGTCGGATCGGTGACGACGTCGTAGACCTCGATCGCGCCCGCGTGAATCGCCTTGCGCGTGTTTTCGACCGCCATGACCTGCGGCTGCCATCCGTACTGGAGGAACGGCACCATCGCTTCGCCGAGCACGACTTCGTTCGTCGTGGTGCGAAGGCTGTTGTCCGCGCCGAGTCCCGCCCAGTCGAGAATCGTGTGGAAGATGCGTCGCGTGCTGACCGGCGTGTCGACTGCGCCCGACGTGAAGTTCGGACCCGAAACGAGCAACGGCACGTGCATCACGCCCTGATAGAGCAGGTTGCCGTGCTGCGCCTCGCCGTGCTCGCCGAGGCCTTCGCCGTGATCGCCGACGACGATGATCGCGCGCGGATTCGCCTTCGTTTCGAATGCCTGCACGAGGCGCCCCAGTTGCGCGTCCATCGTCGCGATCTCGCCGCGATAGCCGTCGGGCGATTCATACGGATAGTGCGGCTCGAAGTAATGCACCCAGAGAAACACGGGCTGCTGCGATGCGTCGCCGAGCCACGCGAGCGCACGGTCGGTTGTCTCTTTCGCGGAACGTTCGGTGCGGCCATTCGGCAGCGTGTCGTCATAGACCTCGAATCCGCGCGCGAGCCCGAATCGTCGCGCGAGCGGAAACGCGGAGACGAATGCCGCGGATCGATATCCGGCCTGCGTCAGCTTCTCCGCGAGCAGCGGATGCACCGTTGCGAGCTGCCGCGCGTTCTCGTGTACGCCATGTCCGGCGGGGTAGAGCCCGGTCATCATCGAGCTGTGTGACGGCAGCGTCTGCGGCGCAGTCGCGTATGCGTTTTTGAATTGCCGGCTGCGCGACGCGAGCTCATTGAACGCGGGCGTGTGCGCGCCCATCGCGTCGGCGCGCGTGGTGTCGAGCGTCACGAGCAACACGGAAGGACGCACAGCAGGGACAGGCGCTTCGGGCTGCTGCGTGCAGCCGACGGCCAGAACGAGAGCGAGGAGAGACCGTTTCACTGTCCGAGTTCTAACACGTCCATCACCACGATCGTCAGATCGTCCG
>DASYLL010000026.1:0-2726 GCA_036009605.1 Thermoanaerobaculia bacterium
CACGAACTGCCAGATCCGCGGCGATGTCTCCGCTGATTCGGCCACCAACCGCCTGCTCGTCACCGACGTCGCGTCGCGGCTGCAGGAGATCTCCAACTATGTGAAGGACCTCGACGTTCGCACGCCGCAGGTCTCGATCAAGGCGAAGATCATTCTCGTCAACCGCACGAATATCGAAGACATCGGCGTCAGCTATGACTTCGGCTCGAACGGCACGTTCTTCAACGCACTGATGCAGCGCACGGATCCGTCCACCTTCAAGCCGGTCGATTCGAACGGCGACGGTGTGCCGGATGCAGTCACGGGAACGCCGTTCTCCAAGGCGCAGAACGTGATCGAGATCGGTGGCAACTCGCTGGCGGCGGTCTCCAATGCCAACGCCCGCGTCGTCAATCCCGCGCTCTCGCTCCTCTTCTCCACCGCGCTCGGCAAGTTCAACCTGACGTCGTTCCTCGACGCTCTGCAGGAAGTCCGGCTCGCCGACGTTCAGGCGGAGCCGAGCATCGTGACGCTCGACAATCGCAAGGCCGAAATTCTCTCCGGTGAAGAGACGCCGATTCGAATCATCGATATCGGATCGCTCAGCCAGGGCGGAACTCAGGCGCAGGCGCCGCGTGCGACCGTGACGTTCAAGGAGACCGGTATCATCCTCACGGTCACCCCGCATATCACGAACAACAGAAAGATTCTCATGACGCTGCACGCGGAGCGCTCGCAGCTCCAGCCGGCAGCATCTGACCTCGGCTACACCTTCCTCAAGCAGCGCGCCGACAACGAGCTCCTCGTCGGCGATGGCGAGACGGCGGTCATCGGCGGGCTCACCGTTACCTCGGTGACGCAGTCGAAGGTCGGCATTCCGCTCCTCGTCGATCTGCCGTTCATCGGCAAGCTGTTCGGCGAGACGCGCACAGAAGAAGACAAGAACGACCTCCTGATTTTGGTTACGCCGCACATCGTCGATGAAGGCGAGAAGCTCGGCGCTCCCGGTAGCGACCGTTAATCCGCTGAGACCTGATCATATGACTCCCATCTCCGCACGACTCGCGCTCTCTCCATCGCGCCGCTTCACCGCGGCAGCCTTCGGTCTGGCCGTCGTCGCCATCCTTGGCGCGTGCGGTGAGGGAAGCGGATCTACCTGCGCCACCTGCGACACGGGTCGGCCGGTAGTCAGCCTTTCCGAAACGTCATCGACGGATTCGTCGATCACGATCAGCACGCATGCGACGGACAATCTCGGCTTGCTCACGGTTCACACGCGGATCACCGCGGCGGGAATCGCGGGCGGCTTCGACACGACGTTCAACAGCGCCGTGACGTCGGTCGACATTCCGTCCACGATCCAGATCCCGTCGAGCATTCCGACGGGCACGCAGATCACTGTAGTAGCCTCCGCGATGGACGGCGCGCACAACGCCGCCCACCCGGACACGCTCATGCTGCACTCGGGTGCCGGTGGCGCTGCCGCCGTCGTCCTCACCAATCCGCACTCCACCGACACCGCCGTCGTCGGCTTCTCGCTCGCCATCGCGGTGAGCGGCAAGGCGCCCGCGAAGGTCAAGTCGCTCGGCTACATCGCGTCGGGTGTCTTTGCGACTCCGTTCCGCGACTCCGTGATCTTCACGAGCCCGCTGCTGGACTCGATCGCGCTCGACACGGCACTCAGCCTCGTCGGTGCAAGCACGGGCACGCTCACGATCACGCCGTTCATGATCGACTCGCTGGGCAGACAGACGCTCGGCGCTCCGGTCTCGCTGTTCGTCACCAACATCGTCCCGACCAACACGGTTCCGATCGTCGATTTCCAGATCGCCAAGCGCATCGAGGCTCGCGACACGGTTCACGTGGAAGCGCGCGATCGCTCGGGGATCACGTGGGTGGGCTACGAAGTGCGCAACCTGCCGAGCGGTTCGCCGTTCTTCTCTGCGGACTCGGTCGCGGTGCCGGCGAGCACGAGCTCGGTCACGCACACCTTCCGAATGAATCTTCCAATCACGTCCTTCCCGACGTCGCTGCAGGTCCAGGCATTCGCTCGCAACGCGAACACCCGTGACTACGCACGCACGCCGGTTGGTAACGGTGGCGTGATCCGCACGGATACGGTGGTCGTCGTCGCTGGGCTCACCACGCCGCTCGCGGCTGGTGGACTGGTCGCCGACGCGATCTATCACCCGCCCACCAATAGCATCTATCTCAGCAACATCGAACGCAACGAGCTCGACGTCTTCAACCTCGGCGACTCGACGTTCCACACGCCGATCCAGGTTGGCTCGCGTCCGTGGGGTCTCGCGGCCTGGCCGCGCGATCGTGACGGCACGATGGGCGATACGCTGCTCGTCGCGAATTCCGGTGGTACGCTGATCAGCTACGTCAACACGAACACGCAGCGCGAAGTCTTCCGTTATCCGCTTCCGGTGCTGCTGGCGCAGTCGGTCACGTCGACGACCGGCTCCAACGGTGTGTTGACGGAGACGATCACCGACTACGTGTTCTCGGATCGTCCGCAGTATCTCGCGACGACCTGTCAGGGCGGTCTCGCCCCAGGCTCGCCGTGCGGCAACGTGGTGCTCGTCTACACGACCACGCCAACGGCCGGACAGTCGCTGCCGTTCGTCAACGACGGTACGGTTCGGTGGGAAAATCTGCAGACGCACCAGTCGCACTTCTTCTTCGAGCAGGCGATGGGGCAGTCGGTCGACACGAAGGACACGCTGCAGGTCCAGCGCTTC
>DASYLL010000027.1:0-7831 GCA_036009605.1 Thermoanaerobaculia bacterium
CCTGGGCGGGAGGGGCACGCAACCCACGCCTCGAGCCCCACCCACCCGGGTCCCTCGCTCAACGCTCGGGATGACATCGGGTGGCTCCGCAATCTCCTCCAAGCCAACCCCACCACCCTCCACGCCTTCGCCAACGTCCCGAACGCGCGCGTCCAACACGACGTCGCCGCTACGCGCATCCTCACCACCGAAGACGCCCCCTCCACCGTCGGCGAGCTGCACGCGCTGCTCGACACGAACAACGCCGTCGACCCCGAGGACCTCTGGCAACTCGCCGACGACCTCGGCATGAGCGCGGACATCACCTGGCCCGGCTTCTCCACCGACGGCAGCTTCGACGTCGTCTTCCGACCCAACGGTGATCGCACACCGATTCCGCCGCGCACTGCAAGCGCACCCGTGCGTCCATGGCACGAGTACGCGAACGACCCATCAGCGAAGATCAGCATCCGAAAACTCGCACCCGAGCTGCGCACGTTCGTCGCGGAACACCTCCCCGACTACATGGTCCCCGCGCAGTTCGTCGTTCTCGAATCACTCCCGCTCACCGCCGCCGGCAAAGTCGATCGACGCGCCTTGCCGCCACCCGATCACACCCGCGCCGATCTCGATGACAGCTTCGCGATGCCGCGTACCGCGATCGAAGCAACACTCGCGAGCATCTGGGCGGAAGTGCTCGACGTCGATCGTGTCGGCATCAAAGACAACTTCTTCGAGCTCGGCGGCGACTCGATTCTCTCCATCCAGATCATCGCGCGCGCGAACGAAGCCGGCCTTCGCTTCACGCCGAAACAACTCTTCCAGCACCAGACCATCGCCGAGCTTGCAGCCGTCGCCGGCTCCGCAGCGATCACTCCGATGGAACAGGGCGAAGTCACGGGCAACGTGCCGCTCACGCCGATCCAGCAATGGTTCTTCGACGTGAACCTGCCGCACGCGCAGGCCTTCACGCAGTCCGCGATGTTCGATCTCGACGAGACCGCCGATCGCGCACTCGCAGAACGTATCCTCGCCGAGTTGCAAAACGCGCACGACGCGTTTCGCCTTCGCTACGTGCGCGAATCCGACGGCTGGCGCCAGTTCTACACCGAGTCCGCGGGCCGCATCCCGCTGACGGAAGTCGATCTCTCGAAGCTCCCCGAGCACGAGCACGAACAAGCGATCGAAGCGACCGCGCAGGAACTGCAGCAGGGACTCAACCTCGCCAGCGGCCCCATCGCACGCGCCGCGCTCTTTCATCCCGGACCCGGCCAGCAACGGCACCTGCTCCTCTTCGCACATCACCTCGTCGTCGACGGTGTCTCGTGGCGCATCCTGCAGCGCGACGTCCAGACGCTGCTCGAACAACTCCGCCAAAGCAACGACCAGCCCGTGCAACTCCCCTTGCGCACGACGTCGTTCAAACATTGGGCGGAGCGGCTCCGCGAGTTCGCGCAATCGGACGAAGCAAAACATGCACTCGATTTCTGGTCGCCGCTCCTCGATACCGAAATCCCTGCATTGCCGCTCGATCATCACGACGACGAAGGCCCGACCTCCGCCGGCGTCGTGCTCGTCACACTCAGCGCCGACGAAACACGCAACGTGCTGCAGGAAGTGCCGAAGGCCTATCGCACGCAGATCAACGACGTGCTGCTCACCGCGCTCGCGCAGGCATTCTGCGAATGGAGCGGCGAGTCGAAGCTGCTCCTCGACATGGAAGGCCACGGCCGCGAGCCGATCTTCGACGACATCGATCTCTCGCGCACGGTCGGCTGGTTCACGTCGGTCTATCCCGTGCTGCTCGATCTCACCGGCAGCATCGGTCCCGGCGAAGCGCTGCGCACCGTGAAGGAACAACTCCGTCGCGTGCCCGGTCGCGGCATGTCGTTCGGCGTTCTCAAGTACCTCAGTGACGATCCCTCGATCGTCGCCAGAATGCACGACCTCCCCAACGCCCAGATCTGCTTCAACTACCTCGGCCAGGCCAACGCCGTTCGCATGGCCGCGGACCCTGCAGCATCTCCGTCCGTCGAGCTGACCGAAGTGTCGATCACCGATCAAACCGGCGAGGGCGAATGGGGCGCAGCCAGCCATCTCCTCGACATCAACGGCGCCGTCAACAACGGCCGCCTGCAACTCTCCTGGGCCTTCAGCACGAAGTTCCATCGCGCCGAAACCATCAAGGCGGTCGCCGAAAAATTCGCGTCCGCGCTGCGGCTGCTCATCGCGCACTGCAAGTCGTCCGAAGCACGCGGCTACTCGCCCTCCGACTTCCCGCTCGCGCGCCTCGATCAGGACAAACTCGCGTGGCTGGCGGGCACCGATCGCCAGATCGAAGACATCTATCCGCTTTCGCCGATGCAGGAAGGGATGCTCTTCCACTCGCTCTACGATCCCGATTCCGGCGAGTACATCGAGCAGGCGCTCTTCCCGCTGCCCGGCAATCTCGACATCGCGCTCTTCCGCAAAGCATGGGACCAACTCGCCGAGCGTCATTCCATTCTGCGCACGAGCTTCGTCTGGTCCGGCCTCGATTCGCCGCTGCAGATCGTGCGCAGAAAAGTCGAGCTGCCGTGGGAAGTCCGCGATGCGTCGATCGAAGAAATGCAGCGCTATCTCGATGCCGACGGCACACGCGGCTTCGATCTCTCGCGCGCACCGCTGATGCGCTTCGCGATTTTCCGCATCAGCGACGATGAGATCCAGTTCCTCTGGACCTCGCATCACATCCTGCTCGACGGCTGGAGTCATCCGAAAGTTCTCGCCGAACTGCACGCGCTGTACGACGCACTCGTCGACGGCAGCGATCCACAGCTCGAGCCCGTGCGTCCGTATCGCCACTACATCGAGTGGCTCGAACAACAGGACCTGTCGAAAGCGGAAGTGTTCTGGCGCGAAACGCTGAAAGGCTTCACGACGCCGACACCGCTCGTGATCGCCGGCCCGACCGTCGAAGCCGAGAAGGATTACTTCGAGCAGTACCTCGAACTGAGCGCGGAAAAAAGCGCTGCAATCGAACGCGTCGCGCGCGAATCCGCCGTCACCGCGAACACCGTCGCGCAAGCCGGATGGGCGCTGCTGCTCAGCCGCTACAGCGGAGAAAACGATGTGCTCTTCGGCGCCGTCGTCGCAGGACGACCGACCGCACTCACCGGCGTCGAGCGCATGGTCGGCCTCTTCATCAACACTCTCCCCGTGCGGGTCCGCATCAATCCCGCGGGCACCGTCTCCCTCTGGCTGAAGGACCTGCAACGCCAGCAGATCGACGCACGCGAGTTCGAGCACACACCACTCAGCCAAGTACAGGGATGGAGCGACGTGCGCCGCGGCTCGTCACTCTTCGACAGTCTGTTCGTCTTCGAGAACTATCCCGACATCCCGTCGTTCACGAGCGACGACGACGCACCCGAAACCGAAGGTGTTCCCAGCGAACCGACGGTGCCGATGGAGCGGACGAACTATCTGCTCACCGTCGCCGTCGTCCCCGGCTCGCGCTGGATTCTGCGTCTCACGTACGAAAGCACCCGCATCCCCCACGACGCCATCCGCCGCCTCCTCGGCCACTACCGCACGATCCTCACCTCGATCGCGCGCCAGCCCGAACAACCAACACGCTCAATTCCGCTGCTCTCTGCGAGCGAACGCCACGAGCTCCTGCACGCGTGGAACGCGACAGAACGCACAGAGCCGCCACTCGTTCTCGCGCACCAGGCATTCGAACAGCAAGCCGCACTCACCCCACGCGCGATCGCCGTCGACTTCGACCCCGAACACCTGACCTACGCAGAGCTCAACTCCAAAGCAAATCAACTAGCCCGAGAAATCCTCACCTCTGAGACTCTGAGACTCTGCGACTCTGCGACTCGAATCGTAGCGATCGCGCTCGAACGTTCCATCGACTCCGCGATCGCGCTTCTCGCAACATTGAAAGCTGGCTGCGCTTACGTCCCCCTCGATCCAACCTACCCCGCCGATCGTCTCGCCTTCATGCTCGAAGACTCCGGCGCGAGCTTGCTTCTGACTCACCGCAATCTGACTGGACCGACGGGCTCTCAACCCGTCATCTACCTCGACGACCGCACCACTCAACTCCCCTCTCACAACCTCGATCTCACCATCGACGCCGACTCCCCCGCGTACGTCATCTACACCTCGGGCTCCACCGGCAAACCCAAAGGCATCGTCATGCCCCATGGCCCGCTCGCGAATCTCATCCGCTGGCAGACCACGACATCGACGCCGCGACCGAAACCACGCACGCTCCAATTCGCACCGCTCAGCTTCGACGTGCACTTCCAGGAGATGTTCGCGACTTGGGCTGCCGGCGGAACCGTCGTGCTCATCACCGAACAACTCCGCCGCGACACGCCCGCACTCGTCGCCCATCTCTGCGAGCGCCGCGTCGATCGCCTCTTCCTTCCCTTCGTCGCACTGCAGCAACTCGCCGAAGCCGTCGACGGCACATTGCCGCCGCTCCGCGAAGTCATCACCGCCGGCGAGCAGCTCCAGTGCACGCCGTCGATCACGTCGCTCTTCGAGCGCCTGAAAAAAGCCTCCCTCCACAATCACTACGGCCCCTCGGAAAGCCACGTCGTCACCGCACATCGTCTCGACGGCCGACCGCGCGATTGGCCCGCGCTGCCGCCGATCGGGAAGCCGATCGACAACGCACGCATTCACATCCTCGACGACCGCGGCCATCCCGTTCCCGTCGGCGTCCCCGGCCATCTGCACATCGGCGGCGACGTGCTCGCGCACGGCTATCGCAATCTTCCCGACGTCACCGCCGAACGCTTCATCAGCGATCCCTTCGTCGAAGATGAAACCGCGCGTCTCTACGCCACCGGCGACCTCGCCCGCTACCTCCCCGACGGCGCCATCGAGTTCCTCGGACGCAGCGATTTCCAGGTCAAGATCCGCGGCTTCCGCATCGAGCCCGGCGAAATCGAAGTGATCCTCTCGCAACATCCCGCCGTCCAGCACTGCGTCGTCACGTCGTGGGAAGACGCGCCCGGCGACAAACGCCTCGTCGGCTACATCGTCCCGCATCACCAGCCCGGCCCGGGCGCAGCGGATCTGCGCAAGTTCCTCGAAACGCGCCTGCCCGAGTACATGCTGCCGTCCGCGTTCGTGACGCTCGCCTCGCTGCCGATGACCGCCAGCGGCAAAGTCGATCGCAAGGCATTGCCCGCGCCCGATCGCCTGCGTCCCGTGCTCGAACGCCCATTCGAAGCGCCGCGCGATCCCGTTGAAGAACGCCTCGCCGCGATCTACGCCGACGTGCTGCACGTCGACCGCATTGGCATCCACGACAACTTCTTCGAGCTCGGCGGACACTCGCTGCTCGCCACGCGCATCCTCTCGCGCATTCGCGACGTGTTCCAGGTGCAGCTCTCGCTGCGCACGGTGTTCGAAACGCCGACCGTCGCCGCGATCGCCGCACAAGTCGTGAAGGCGGGATCAGCATCGCTGCGCGAGCGCAAGATTCCGCGTCGCCGCGAAGCCGGCACCTGCCCGCTCTCGTTCGCGCAACAACGACTCTGGTTCCTCGATCAACTGCAGCCGAACACATCGCTCTACAACGTCTCGCGCACGTTCCCGTTCGCAGGCACGGTCGATCCGCGCAACCTCGAATCCGCGCTCAACGGAATCGTGCGACGCCACGAAGTCCTGCGCACGACCTTCGTCGCCGTCGCCGGCCGCCCGTTCCAGTTGATCGCGGCGATGCTGCAGATCCCGCTTCCGACGCACGACCTGCGTCGCATGCGCGCCGCGAAACGCGACGAAGAGCGTGCGCGCATCACCGCCAAAGTCGTCGACACGCCATTCGATCTCTCACGCGGCCCGCTGCTCCGCGCTGCACTCATCCGACTCAGCGCCACCGAGAGCGAGCTCGTGGTCGCGATGCATCACATCATCACCGACGGCTGGTCGATGGACGTCTTCGCGCGCGAGCTGCTGCATCCCATCAGCAGCCTCGATGAGCTGCCGGTGCAATACGCCGACTACGCCGTCTGGCAACGACAGTGGGTCGACGACGACGTCTCCGCGGTCGAGCTGGCGTACTGGCGCAAACAACTCGCCGGCATCCCGGACACGCTCGACCTTCCGTACGATCGCCCGCGCCCCGCCGCGCAATCACTCGACGGCGCAATGCTCTCGTTCGCATTCCCGAAAGCCCTCAGCGATGCGGTGCGCGAAACCGCCCGCGCGAAAAACGTGACGCCATTCACGATGCTCCTCGCCGCCTTCACCGCGCTGCTTTCGCGCTTGAGCAACTCGACCGACATCGTCATCGGCACACCGGTCGCGGGACGCTCACGCACTGAGCTGGAAAATCTCATCGGCCTCTTCGTCAACACCGTCGTCCTGCGAACGAATCTCGACGGCAACCCGACGATGGATGAACTGCTGCGCCGCGTCGAACAGACCACGCTCGAAGCGTTCGATCATCAGGACCTGCCGTTCGATCGGTTAGTCGCCGAGCTCGCGCCGAATCGCCAGCTCTCGTACAACCCCGTCGTACAGGTGATGTTCGCCGTGCAATCCGGCACGCTTCAATCGGACATGCTCGACACGACCAGCGCAAAGTTCGATCTCATCTGCACGATGTACGAGTCGGACGAAGGCCTCTCCGGTGCCTTCGAGTTCTCGACCGATCTCCTCGATTCCGAAACCGCGCGACGCTGGGCCACGCTCTACGAACGCACGCTCACCGCGCTCGTTTCCGAAGGAACGCTCTCTGACTTCCCCTTGCTCACCGACTCCGAACGCGACCGCGCGCTCATCACCTGGAACGACACGGCGAGCGACTACCCGCACGACGCAACCCTGATCGGTCTCTTCGCCGAACAAGTCGCCGCACGCCCCGACCACCCCGCCGTCATCTACGGCACGCGCACCCTCACCTACCGCGAGCTCGACGCCCTCTCCACTCACCTCGCGTCAACCCTCGACATCAATCCCGGCGACCGCATCGCGATCCAGATGGACCGATCGCCCGACTTGATCGCCTCCCTCATCGCGATCCTCAAACGCGGCGCGACCTACGTCCCCCTCGACACCACCTATCCGCAGGAACGCATCCGCCACATCCTCGAAGACTCCCACGCAAAAATTTGGAGTGCGGTAGCCGCAGCTACCGCTTTCCCACAGCGGCAGCCGCAGCTGCCGCACGTTCCCGCCTATTTGATGTACACCTCCGGCTCCACCGGAAACCCCAAAGGCGTCGCCATCCCCCAACGCGCGATCATCCGCCTCGTCCGCAACACCAACTACATCGACATCACACCCGCCGACCGCATCGCGCAATCCTCCAGCATCGCCTTCGACGCCGCGACGTTCGAGATCTGGGGCGCCCTCCTCAACGGCGCCACCATCGTCGGCTTCGATCGCGACACCACCCTCTCCGCCACCCTCTACGCACGCGCACTCCACGACGCCAACGTAACAACCCTCTTCATCACGACGGCCCTCTTCAACCAGATCGCCCACGAACACCCCGCCGCTTTCGCGCCCATTCGCAACGTCCTCTTCGGAGGCGAAAAAGCCGACGTCCATTCCGTCCGCGCCGTACTCAACGCGGGCAAGCCGCAACACCTGATGAACGTCTACGGCCCGACCGAAACCACGACGTTCGCAACGTTCCACGAAATCACCACACTCGACGAGAACGAAACCTCGATCCCGATCGGCCGCGCCATCGGCAACACGCAGGTCTACATCCTTGACCGCAACCTGGCGCCGCAGCCGATCGGCATCCCCGGCGAGATTTACATCGGCGGCGACGGCCTCGCCCTCGAATATCTCAACGCTCCCGACCTCACCGCCGCCAGGTTTGTCATCCCGA
>DASYLL010000028.1:0-6652 GCA_036009605.1 Thermoanaerobaculia bacterium
CGTCGGGATGCCGCGAATCATGAAGCGTCCGGGCACCGTCGGGTTCTCATCGACGTTCAGCTTCCCGAACACGACGTCCGTGCGCTCCGCCGCGAGCTGGTCGATGATCGGTCCGATCATCCGGCACGGTCCGCACCACGCCGCCCAGAAGTCGACGACGATCGGGCCTTTGCTGATCGTGTCCGCGAAATTCGCATCGGTCAGCGCGATCGGATGACCGCCATTGCCCGCCTGCAGCGGAGCTTTGCACTTGCCGCAGACGGCCTTCTGTCCGCTTCCGACGGGCGGGAGGCGGTTGGCTTGCCCACAGTGCCCGCAGCGTACGACCTGACCTTCCATGCAAAGCCCTCCTGCGAAATGTAAGCCCGGCTCCGGGTTTCACTGGATCGTGTCATCACGAAGGATTCGCGCTGATCATTTTGTGTACATTGCGGGCATGAAACACTTCCGCTCGCTTCTGCTGGTCCTGCTCTCGGCCTCGCCTGCACTGGCGGGCGAGGTCCTGATCCCGGCAGTCCTGCGCGGGCCGGGCGCAAACGGGTCGGTGTGGCGCAGCGAGATCGTGTTGTCGAACACGACGACGGAGAACCGCTTTCCGATCGTCTCGACAGTCACGCTGCATCCGACGGGCGGCGGCGCGCCGGTCTCGCTCGAAGTCACCACCGGACCGAAGCAGACGTACGTCATCCATGACGCGGTGCTCGACTGGTTCGATCTCGAAGAAGGCAGCGGCATCGTGCGCGTGACGTGGAGCGAAGAGGACGCGCAGATCTCTGCACGAGCGCGCATCTACAACGTCAGCAGCGGCGGCGAGTTCGGCCAGGGCGTCCCGGGATTGCCGATCGGTCAGTTGCAACTCGACAACTACCTCCCCGGCGTGAGCGGCATCAACGGCAACCGCACGAACATCGGCGTGTCGAATCCGCACGACGTGCCGGTGCAGTTCTGGATCGAGTTGTTCGAGACGTCGGGCCTGAGCCGCGGTTCGTTCTCCAACATCGTGCAGCCGCGCTCCTATCGACAGTTCAACGATATTTTCTCGTGGTTCCAGGCGGGTCCGCTGGACGCCGCGATGGTGCGCGTGCAGGCGATCAACAAGACCGTGTATCCGTACGCGTCGATCGTGCGCGCAGACACGGGAGATGCGACGTTCGTCACACCGGCCCAGTGATAGTTTGGCGTGCGTGATCCGCACTGCTGTGGTCGAAGACCTCCCCTCTTTGCGCGCGCTTTTCGCGCGGGCGAACGACGCGCCGTATGACCTCGCGGCCGTGGCCGAAGAGAAATGCTTCGGCCACGGCATCGCCGGCATCCCCACCACCCGCCTCTACGAACGAAACGGCCAACTCCTCGGCGCCGCAGTCTCGTGCGGCAAGTGGCTGCGCATCCTCGCCGTCGATCGCGACGCGCGACGCCAGGGCATCGGCACCGCGCTGCTGCGCGATGAGACCGTTGTCTTCGCGGAGCCCGGCAACTACTTCACGCCCGGCGTGCTGACGACTGACGAAGGAGCGAAAGCGTTCTTCCGTCAACGCGGCTTCGCAGAAACGCAGACTACGTGGAATCTCGAAGTCGATCTCGACGGCTTCTCCGCGGAAGCGATCAGACCGCAGCAGCAGGACGCCGATCGCGTCCTGACATTCGTCGAGCGCGAGTTCGGCCGCATCTGGCGATTCGAAGCGGCGAAAGCATTCGAAGCCGATCCGCCGGCCGCGTTCATCGATGAAGAGCTCACCGGCTTCGCCGTCCACGACGTCAACAATCGCGGACTCGGATTCTTTGGCCCGACCGGCGTTGCGAAGTCGATGCGCGGCAAAGGCATCGGCTGCCGATTGCTGCTCGCGTCGCTCGCCGATCTGCGCAGACTCGGCTACACGCGCGCCGTGATTCCGTGGACCGACGCGCTGGAGTTCTATCGCAAATGTTGTGGCGCGATACCGGCACATCAGTTCGTGACGATGCAGCGACCGACAGACGACAACCGTGCATGAGGCTCGGCCAACAAGCGCCGCCGGCCGTGCCGGCTTCGTTGCGTTTGGCAGAAGGCAGCCATAGACTCCGCCCCGTGAAGAAAACACCCAAAAAAGACTCGCTGCGTGAGGGAAAACGGCGGCAACATTTCCTGCCGCTCGCCATCGGCCGCAGCGGTGGAGTCGTCCTCGCCGGCCTCGCGCTCTGGTTCTTCAAAAAACAGGCGGATCAGGTCGTTCAGGGCGATGCCGACCGCTACGACGCAGCGGTGATGAAGGCCGTTCATCGCATCGAAGATCCGACGATCACCACCGCATTGCACGCCGCTACGCAGCTCGGCTCTCATATCGCCATCGGCGCCGCCGCGGGCGTGACTGCCTTGATGATGCTGCGTCGCGGACGCAAACACGATGCATGGACCGTCGTCGTCTCCACCGGCGGCGCGATGGCCATCAACACCATCCTCAAGAATATCTTTCGTCGCCAGCGTCCGATCGAGATGGCACGCCGCATCAAACTGCCGGCGTCGCACAGCTTCCCGAGCGGCCACTCGCTGCTCTCCGCCGCGACCTATCCGATCGTCGTCCATCACCTCGTCGAACGCCACTCGCTGCCGGTACAGGCAGTCGCGCACACGCTCTCGGGCATGATCGTGCTCAGCGTCGGGTTTTCACGCGTGTACTTCGGCGTACACTTCCCATCCGATGTCCTCGGCGGATTCGCCGCCGGCTTCGGCTGGCTCGGCCTGACGTCGCTGCTGCACACCGCCGTCGAAGCCACGGACAAACAATAGCTGATGTTGTCGGTTGTCAGTGATCGGTTGTCCGTGCCGTAGCGCCCCGCCGCGCAGACAACCGACAACTGACAGCCGACAACATCCGAAGGATCACCAAATGTCATCAGCCGCATACGGCGCCAACATCGCCTTCATCGAAGAGTTGTACGAAAAATATCGCAACGATCCGCAGTCGGTGAGTCCGAGCTGGCGAGAGTTCTTCGAGGACTACGACCCGCAGATCGAAGTCGCGGACGAGGAAGAACAGGTCGAGCAGCGCGTCGCCGCAGTTGCCGCACCTGCAACGCGACCCGCTCCGACTCCTGCGCCAGCCGCACCTGTTGCTCCTGCAGCGCCACGACCCACGCCCGTCCCCGCTCCGCCGTCCTCCAACGCCAATCCCGTCGCACTGCGCGGCGCCGCGTCGAAGATCGTCGCGAACATGGAGTCGTCGCTCTCAGTTCCGACCGCGACTTCCATTCGCAACATCCCCGTCAAAGTCCTCGAAGAAAACCGCCGCGTCATCAACAACCATCTGACGCTCATCGGCCAGTCGAAAGCGTCGTTCACGCACATCATCGGCTGGGCTCTCGTGCAGGCCGTGAAGAAGTACCCGCGCATGAACGCCGCGTTCACCGTCGTCGACAACGTCCCCACCCGCATCGATCGCCCCGACGTGAACCTCGGGCTGGCAATCGACATCGAGCGCAAAGACGGCTCGCGCTCGCTGCTCGTCCCGAACATCAAACGCGCGAACACGATCGACTTCGCGCAGTTCCTCAAGGCCTACAACGACGTCGTTCGCAAGGCGCGCAACAACGCGCTCGAGATCTCCGACTTCGAAGGCACGACGATCTCGCTCACGAATCCCGGCACGATCGGCACCGTCGCCTCCGTGCCGCGACTCATGCAGTCGCAGGGCACGATCATCGCCACCGGCCAGATCGACTACTCCGCCGAATACTCCGCCTCCGACCCGAGCGTCCTCGCCGACCTCGGCATCTCGAAGGTCATGACCATCACCTCGACGTACGACCATCGCATCATCCAGGGCGCCGAGTCGGGCGCCTTCCTGGCGCGCGTGCACGAATTGTTGATCGGCGCCGATGGTTTCTACGACGACATCTATCGCGACCTGCGCATCCCGTACGAACCCGCGCGCTGGGCGAAGGATCGCCACCGCCTCGCGCTCACCGGCGGCACGACCGATGAGATGGTCGCGCGCGAAGCGGCCGCGCTGCAGCTCATCAACGCGTATCGCGTACGCGGTCACCTGCTCGCCGATCTCGACCCGCTCGAATACAAAGTCGGCAAACATGCCGAGCTCGATCCGCAGTACTACGGCTTCACGATCTGGGATCTCGATCGCGACTTCGTCTGCGGCGGCTTGTGCGGCAAGCAGACCGGCAAATTACGCGACATCCTCGACACGCTGCGCGAAACGTACTGCGGCAAGATCGGTCCCGAGTACATGCACATGCAGGAGACGGCGCAAAAGCGCTGGCTCCAGGATCGGATGGAGCCGTCGCGCAACAAGCAGCCGCTCGACGGCGCGACCAAGCGTCGCATCCTGCTCAAGCTCAATGACGCCGAATCGTTCGAGCGCTTCCTGCACACGAAGTACGTCGGCCACAAACGCTTCTCGCTCGAAGGGGCGGAGTCGCTCATCCCGATGCTCGACTTTCTCTTCAACGAATGCGCCGCCGACGGGGTCGTCGAATCCGTCCTCGGCATGGCCCACCGCGGCCGCCTGAACGTGCTCGCGAACACGCTCGGCAAATCGTACGAGCAGATCTTCCGCGAGTTCGAAGGCAACGTCGATCCGAACTCCCGCGAGGGCTCCGGCGACGTGAAGTACCACCTCGGCGCCGACGGAGAACATGAGGCTCCGTCCGGCGGGACGATGAAGCTCTCGCTCGCGTCGAATCCATCGCACCTCGAAGCGGTCGATCCGATCGTCGAAGGCATGGTGCGCGCGAAACAGAAGCTCATCAACGATCGCAACCGCTCGCTCGTCATGCCGGTGCTGCTCCACGGCGACGCGGCGTTCGCGGGACAGGGCATCGTCGCCGAAACGCTGAACCTCTCGCAGCTCAAGGGTTACAAGACGGGCGGCACGGTACACGTCGTGATCAACAACCAGATCGGATTCACGACCGGTCCCGAGGCCGCACGTTCATCGCAGTACGCGACCGACGTTGCGAAGTCGGTTCAGGCGCCGATCTTCCATGTCAACGGTGATGATCCCGAGGCGTGCGTGCGCGCGATGAAACTCGCATACGACTTCCGCCAGCAGTTCCACAGCGACGTCGTCATCGATCTCATCTGCTATCGCCGCCACGGCCACAACGAAGGCGACGAGCCGTCGCTGACGCAGCCGAAGATGTACAAGACCATCAAAGAGCATCGCTCGGTGCGGAAGATCTACACCGAACAACTCCTGCGCAAAGGCGACATCGGCCCGGAAGAGGCCGAGGAGTGGCTGAATCACTATCAGTCGAAGCTGCAGGAAGCGTTCGATCGGACGAAGGAAGGCGAAGTCCCGCACTCGAAACACGAGCCGTTGTGGACCGACGAGGATGTCACCGGCTATCAGAACGAGCCGTCGCCCGACACGTCGATCACGCAGGAGAATCTCGAGAAGATTCGCGCGGCGCTGACGACCGTGCCCGAGGGATTCACGCCGCATCCGAAGCTGAAGCCGGTGCTTGCGAAACGCGCGGCGATGGCGGAAGGCAAAGACCCGATGGACTGGGGCACGGCCGAACAGATCGCGTTTGGATCGCTGTTGCTCGATGGATATCGCGTGCGACTCAGTGGACAGGACGTCGGCCGCGGTACGTTCTCCCATCGCCACTCGATCGTTCATGACAACGTGACGGGCCAGGCGTACGTGCCGCTCAACGCGCTGCGGCACAAGCGGTCGTCGCCTGCTGCCGATCCGATCGTGGTGGACAACGCGCTGTCGCAGGAAACGAACGAGCCGGAAGATGCGGATGTGAGCTTCTCGGTCTACGACTCGCTGCTCTCCGAGTACGGCGTCCTCGGATTCGACTATGGATACTCGGTCGCCGATCCGGGCTCGCTCGTAATCTGGGAAGCGCAGTTCGGCGATTTCATGAACGGCGCGCAGATCATCATCGATCAGTTCATTTCATCGGCCGAAGAGAAGTGGGGACAGCACAGCGGCATCGTGATGTCGCTGCCGCACGGCTACGAAGGACAGGGGCCGGAGCATTCGTCCGCGCGCCTCGAGCGATTCCTCACGCTCTGCGCTGAAGGCAACATGCAGGTCATCTATCCGACGACCCCCGCGCAGTACTTCCACGCGCTGCGCCGTCAGATGAAGAACAACCCGCGCAAGGCGCTGGTGGTGATGAATCCGAAATCGCTGCTGCGTCATCCGCAGGCCGTGTCGACGGTCGGCGATCTGCTCGAAGGACGTTTCGAGCCCGTGCTGCACGACATCGCCACGAGTGATGAAGTGACGCGCGTGATCTTCACGTCGGGCAAGGTTTATTACGATCTGAAACAGGCGCGCGAGAAGGCGAATGCGAAGGTCGCGATTCTGCGCATCGAGCAGTTCTACCCGTTCCCGCAGGCGATGATCGTCGATGCGCTGAAAGGCTATCCCAACGCGACGCAGATCGTGTGGGTCCAGGAAGAGCCGCGCAACATGGGCGCCTGGCCGTTCCTGCACGAACGTCTCGCGGGACTCCTCGGCGCGAACCAAAAGCTCGAGTACGTGGGACGGCCCGTTGCTGCCGCGCCGGCGACGGGCTCGCATCATCGTCACGACGAGCAGCAGAAGGCGCTGCTCGAAAAGGCGCTCGGATAGGTTTGGAGTGCGGCAGCCACAGCTGCCGCTTTTGTTGCCTCAGAGCGGATAGCAAACATACAAAAGCG
>DASYLL010000029.1:0-6112 GCA_036009605.1 Thermoanaerobaculia bacterium
ATCAGTTCTTCAGCGAATCGCAGTTCGAGAGCTATCGCCGGTTGGGATATTTCGCGATCGAGCAGATCAGCAAACAGACCGACGGATTGAAGGGGATTTCGCTGGACGACTTGATTGAAACGGCGAGACGCGATCTCGAGCCGGTCGCTACCGCGACACAGGTGTAGACCCCTCATCCGCCTTCGGATGAGGGGTTGTTTCTCGAAACTTAATCCACGATGTCGACGGCGTACGCTTCGAACACGCCATCGCGCGTCCAGTCGCCGCGCAGCTCGACGTAGTCGCCGGAGCGCACGGGATCGCGTCCGCGGTCGCGCATGATGATGGTCACGAAGCTGCCCGTGGCCGCGTTCTTCACGACGAACGTCTCGCGACGATAGTCGACGCTTTCGACGACGCCGCGGATCTCGCCGCGGGACGTGCTCACGTCGTAGTAACGATCGTTCGCGTAGTCATCGTAGTAGTCGTAATAGCCGCGCGAGTTGTAGTAACCGCCGAGACCGATCGTGAGGCCGATGCGGAAACGGTCGCGGTGATAGTACGCGGCCGGAACGAAGAACGGATACTGGCAGCCGGTCAGCCAGACGCGATAGCCGCCGCCGTACGGATAGACGCGATGAACCTTGCCGCGATAGTAAGAACGATCGCGATTGCCGTAGCGGCTGGAACGGCTGTCGTTGCGATAGCGATTGTTGTCGCTGTAGCGGCCGTTATCGCTGCGATTGCGGTTGTTGTCGCGATAGCGATCGTTGTTGCCGCGATTCGATTCGCGCGAGCGCGAGTCGTTGCGCCAGTTGCCGTTGTTGTTCCGGCTGTTGTTGTCATTCCGCGGCTGGCTGCGCTCGATGCGCCCCGGCTGGCTACGCTCAGTGCGGCTCGGCTGGCTGCGCTCGACACGGCCGGGCGCGTTGCGGTTGCGATCCGTCGCGGTGCTGCGGTTGCGATCGCCGCGTACTTCGATCTTCGACTGCGACGGAACTGCACGATTCGGTGAACCCTCATTGCGACGTGCGCTCGCGCTCGATCCGCTTCGGTCGCGGCTGATTCGGCCGCCATCCTCGCGACGCGCGCGCGTCTCATTCGAAGGACGCGATTCCGCGAAAACGGACGCCCCCATGAGCGTCGTCATGGCCACTGCAGCAGCGAAACGTGACGCCATCTGCTTGTTTCTGATCACTTTAGCCTCCCGGGTCAATTGAACAGCACAAGCCGCTATCGCAAAATCTCGGCCCGCCAGGCCGACGCCCATTCACAGAGACGCGACCGGTCCGCGGCCGAGAGTGCGGCTTCTCTATGAGTAAAGAGATAGTTCCGCGGCGGCATTTCGCCATCTCCCACGTGTTCGCAGATCTCTTCCAGCTTGTGCTCCGCGCGTTTCGGCGTGTAGTCGCCCCACGTCGAGAAGTTCAGATCCTTGCGGCCATGCTCGACGTCGTCGGCCACGAGAAACGAGATCGGCGCGACGTGCGAATACCACGGCCAAACGGTCTTGTGCGAATGGCAATCGCTGCACGAGCGGTCGAGAATCGCGTGTACGTCGGCCGGCACTTTGCCGCTCGCGAAGATCGTCCTGCTTTCATCGACCGGCGGATTCGCGCGCGACGGCCGCACGAACTGCATGCCGACGACGGCGACGACGAGCACGATCGCGAACCACTTCATCACTCTCTTCATGGCCGACTATGTTAGCGGTTCGGCAGCACGACTTCGACGCCGCCGAACCCGCTGCCCGGCCTGCGTCGCGTTGCGTAACGCGCGTCGTGAATGAACACGTGCGTACCGTCAGGACGCCGCTCGATCTCGTACCAGGGGAAACGAACCCACGTCATGAATCCGCGAATCGACGGATCCTCTCGCGCTGCCGCCCATTCGGGCGATTCCTTCGCGACCGGCAATCGAACGTCCGCGAGCGTCAACGTGCGCGTAGCCCACGTGTAGTGTCCGAAACGATAGACGTCGCCTGTTTGCGCCACGATGTCCCAACGCCGCGGATCGAGCGGATGCGGCGCGACCATCAATCGCTGCACGTTCTGCAGTTCGTTGCGCACTGCGTTCGCGGTCATCGCGTGAATCGTCAATCGCGCGCCGATGTAGGTGAATGCGATCACGAGCGCGATCGTCGCGAACGAGCGCTGCGCGCGCAGGAAAAGCGCCGCGAGCAGAATCAGCGCGACGATTCCGACGATGACGAGGTACTCCGGCGCGCGGCCACGCACGACCCACACGATCGCGCACGTGAAGAACAGCCAGAGCCCGAACAGCGGCCACGACGCGCGCTTGCCCGCGAGCCAGCCGGCGCCGAGGATGAGCCAGAGCCAGGGGTCCATGATGAAGACCGAGTCGCCGTAGAACCACGTCCCGCGAAACGGCATCAGCCAGCGCATGCCGTAGTTGTTCAGCCAGTCGAGGAACGGATGCGTGAGGATACCGATCGTGGAGAGGATCAACAGCCATCGCGCATTCACCGGACGCGCGGCATCGGGACGCAAACGCGCGTACGCCATCAGCAGCGCGGTTTGAATGAACGGCAACAACACGAGCGCAAGCACACCGTGCGTCCAGCCGCGACGGAATCCGAGGGCGAGATCGTCGTAGCCGGTGAAGTAGAGGATCGAGTCGACGTCGGGGATGTTCGCGCCGATCACGAACGCGGCAGTGGCCAGTCGCGTTTTCTGTGCGAGACGAGTCGACGCGAGATTCGCGCCGACGAGGGTGTGCGTTAGAGGATCCATTTTTGTTAGTAATTGTTGCTGGTTACTGGTTGCTGGTTCGTTGTGCCTCAGCGCGAATGCGGTGCAGCCTGCCGTGAATCACCTTGAACCAGCAACCAGTAACCAGCAACATCTTCAAAAAAACAGCTCCGCGATCTTCAATGCCGTCGCATACGGCGCCGGCTCATTGCGATTCGTGAGCAGCACGACGGTCAGTCGTTTTTCCGGGAAGCGGAGGAGCACGTTGCGGAAGCCGCGCGTTTCGCCGGTGTGCCAGATCATGCGCGCGTCGCGATGGCTGCTGATGCGCCAGCCGAAGCCATACGCGATGTTCGCGTCGTCCGTCGCGGTCGCGGGAGCGAAAGCCTGTGCGTAAAACGGGTCGTACAGCGCGACGTCCCATTTCGCGAGATCGACGATCGATGAGTAGATGCCGCCGTCGCCGAGGACGGCGCTGGTCGAGCTTTGATCGGTGCGCGTCCAGGTGTTGTCGGCGAGCGTGTGGCCGTACGCGCGATCGGAAACCGTGGAGATGTTCTTCTCGAACGCCACCGTTGCGTTCATGCCGATCGGTGTGAAGACGCGCTCGCGCAGATACGTCGCGAACGTCACTTCTGATGCACGCTCGACGATCAACGCGAGCAGCGCGTAGCCACTGTTGCTGTAGCGGTAGCTTGCATCGGGGACGAAGTACGTCTTGTCCTGTGTCTCGAGCAGGCGCAGCACATCGGCATCGAGGAGCTGTTCTGTCACGTTCTCGGGCATCACGTCTTCGTAGTCGATGAGCCCCGAGGTGTGCGTGAGGAGATGGCGAATCGTGATTGAGTCGGCGATCGCGGGGAGCGACGGCAACCATCGCCGCACGCTGTCATCAATCGACAGTTTGCCTTCCTCGGCGAGCCGTAGAATCGCGGTCGCGGTGAACTGTTTCGTGACGGACGCGAGTCGATAGTTCGTCGCGGGCGTCGCCTTCACGTTCGCATCGACATCGGCGAGACCGTACGCGCACTGCACGATCGACTGACCGTCTTTGATCACCAGCAGCGACGCGCCGGGAACGTTGCCGTCGTACGCGCGCATCAGCGCATCGACCTTCGTCATCGGATCCGAACCTCCGGTTGCACAGCCAGTCAGCAGAAAAACGAGAACGAGGCTCTTGCGCATCGTCACAGCTCCGCGAGCACGTTGCGTGCGATGGCCGGGACGAGCGTGACGTCCTCCGCGGTGCCGCGCGTGAAGATCACGAGGATGAGCTTGCGGCCCGTCGGCAGCTCGATGTACGCGGCGTCGTGACGCACTTCGCTCGTCCATCCTGCTTTCGACCAGAGCTTCGCGTCCGTCGGCAGCGCCTCGCCGATGAACTCCTTCACCTGATTCTCGTCCTCGCGCGGCGGCGCGAGCGGGCGATGCAGGAGAGTCATCATCTCGTGCGATCCCGGCGCGCGGCGTCGCTGGATCCAGAGCAGCAGCGAGGCCGTGGCGTTCGCGGTCAGCTTGTTGCGATTGACGCGGTTTTCGCCGAGGACCTGCCGGTCGACGCCGTAGGGGCCGAAGCTCCACGGCTTCATCATCGCGCCGACGTTGTCCATGTAGCCGAGCTTCTGGAAACGCTGATTGATGTTGCGGCGCCGCTCGATGTAGCGATTGAGCGCGCGGCCCTGCAGCGGCGGGCCGGGGACCGTATCCGCGAGGATGTCGACGATGTACGCCGTGGCGTCGTTGTCGGAGACGACGATCATCTCCTTCAGCGCGCGATCGACGTCGCCGACTTTGTCTTTCTTCGCGAGAAAGACGTCGGCCATGAAGAAGAGCTTGATCACCGACGCGGGATAGAACGGCACGTCGCCCTGATAGTCGGCCCGCGACACGAGATGCGGCTGCGTGACGTCGATGGCGCTGATGGCCAGATCCTCGGCCTTGAGTTTCGGAAACGCCTTCAGCGTGGCTTCAGCGGCCATGCGCAGCTTCGTGGCCATGGCCGGATCGGGCGCCGTGTCGCGGAACTCGCGAAAGTCGGCGTGAATGGAGGTTGTGAGGAGCAGGACGAACGCGATCAGCGTGCAACGCATGGCCGCGAATTGTAGTAGGTGTATCGTCGGTGGATGACAGCACGACGTCTGGTGGAGATCGTTCTTCGTCTCTGGGTTCTGAGTCTGGTGTTGCCGATCGTGACGTCCGCCGTGTCCCTCGGCGTCACATTCCAGGAGATGCAGAGTGAGGCGGTCTTCCGCTCGGTCCAGATCGGAAGCATCGCCGGACTCGCTCTCATCGTCATCGCCGCCGTGTTGGCCTTCGTATACGCGCCGGCCATCGCCTCGCGACTCGTGCCGGAATCGGACGTCGTGACGACGAGCATCGACGCGCACGATCTCGCCGGGATCGCCCTCTCGATCATCGCGATCTTTCTTCTCATCTACGGCGCGCGCGATCTGATCTCCGGCGTGTACTCGATCGCTGCACGTCCGCGCTGGGAAGATGCGCGATTCGCCGATCTGCTGCCGCAGCAAAAGGAGGCGGTGCTGCGCGCGGTCGTGCTCATCATCGGCGGTACGGTGTTGATCTGGCGGCGGAACGAGTTGCGGGAGTGGATGAGCCGTTGAGTGAGGACGTCATCGCTCGCCTCTTTCCGCTCATCGCGATCGTGGTATTCGTCGCGGATGCGTTGATTTTCCACGCACGCGCCAACCGGCTCTCCTCGCAGATGCCTCAGAAACGTGCAGGCTACGAGAAAATCATCCGCGCATTTCTGATCTATGGCGGTGGCCTCACGGCGACCTACGCGGTCGGAGTGGCGATGGGTTTGATCAACGTGTTTCCGCCAGAGGAATCCGTCATGACGGCCGCGGCAGGATGGTCACCTTTCGCGTGGGCGCTCTTCGTCGCGAGCCTCCTCATCCTCATCCGTTTCAGCGTCTGGCTGTACCTGAGAAATGGTGCAGAGTTTCTCGTCGCACACGGAGAAATCTTCAGGCAGTTTCCAGAGAGTCCGATCACGGTGAAGGTGCTATGGGCGTGCATGTTGATCGGGTCGGGGATTTCGATGGTCTACCAGCTCACGCGCTGACTCTTCTATGTCACGGTACTGTTGAAACGTCTCGACATAGGGGGCGGACCGTCTCGCCCCTCCCGCCCAGGTCCCTCGCTCACGCTTCTAATGACACGTTCTGGACGTTAGTAGAATCAACAACTTACTGACAGCCTTTGCGAGATGCACTCGACCCCTCATCCGCCTTCGGCACCTTCTCCCCTCTCACGAGGGGCGAAGGCTGAGAGATCTGGCGCTGCGTGAGTTTGCTCGGCCTTCTCCCCTCTGAGAGGGGAGAAGATACTCTGTTGAGAGTCAAGCAGCTTTCGACGGTTTTTTTCGAGAGCGAGTAGCCTCCGCCGGTCCAGGATCAAGC
>DASYLL010000030.1:0-8385 GCA_036009605.1 Thermoanaerobaculia bacterium
CGCTTTTGTATGTTTGCGATCCGCGCTGTGGCATACCAAAGCGGCAGCTGCGGCTGCCGCACTCCAAACTAAACTTGTCCCCATGCAATCCGACATCGTGATTCTTGGCGCGGGCATCATCGGGGCGAGCGTGGCGTATCACCTCGCGCGGCGTGGGTGCAGCGTGCTCGTCCTCGATCGCGCGCCTGATTTCGGCGGCGGCAGCACCTCGAAAGCCACAGGCGGATTTCGCACGCAGTTCGATAACGAGACCGAGGTACGGTTGTCGTTGCGGTCGCGCGAGAAGTTGCTCGCGTTTCCGGACGAGATCGGTTGCGACTCCGGCTATCGGCCGCACGGGTACCTCTTTCTCGCGTGCAATGACGACGAGCTCGCGAATCTCCGCAACGCGCAGAGCGTGCAGCACTCGTGCGGCGTCGGCGATGCGCGAATGGTCAGCGCGGACGAAGCGCGCGCGCTCAATCCTGCGATCGGCGATGACACCATCATCGGCGGCGCGTTCTGTCCGCTCGATGGATTCGTGCGGCCGATGAACATCCTTCGCGGATACGCCGACGCGGCGGCGCGCCTCGGCGTGCGATTCGCGTTCGGCGTCGAGCATCACGGCTGGCGTGTCGACGGCGATCGCGTGATCGCGGCGCGCACGTCGATCGGCGACGTGCAGGCGCGTTTGTTCGTGAATGCGATGGGCGCGTTTTCGGGACCGCCGGTCGTGCCGTTGCGGCGCAACATCGCGGCGACTGTCGCAACGGAAATCCTCGGCGAGTCGATGCCGATGACGATCTGGTCGAGCGACTGGTATCACGTGCGCGTTCGCGATGGACGCGTGCTGCTCGTGTGGCCTGACGATCCGCCATACGAGCACTGGCTCGCGTGGGTGCTGCGACTCACGCATGAACGGATGCCGTGCCTGATCGACGTGCCGGTCGAAGATGTCTGGACCGGGTTCTACGAAATGACGCCCGATCAACGCGCGCTCGTCGGACGCTCGCCGCAATACGAGAACGTGTATCTCGCGACCGGATGTTCAGGTCACGGCGTGATGCACTCGCCCGCGATCGGCGAAGTGCTGTCGGAGATGATCGTCGACGGAAAGACGTCGATCGACATCACTGCGCTACGACCCGAGCGGTTCGCGACATGATCGCTTCGACGTCGGCGGGCAGCGTCAGCGGATTGAACGGCTTGCTGATGAAGCCGCAGACGCGCTCACGACCCGTGAGGTGAATCTTCGCGGTGAGATAGATGATCGGCACGTTGCGCGTGCGCGCATCGTTCTGCAACAGCGCCACCGTGGTCGGACCGTCCATCTCCGGCATCATCACGTCGAGCAGAATCACGTCGGGCGGATTGCTGCGCGCGAGCTTCACGCCTTCGAGTCCCGAAGCCGCCTCGCGCGCTTCCCATCCGCCCGCGATCTCGAAGCCGGTCATCGCGATCTCGCGAATGTCGGGATCATCGTCGATGATGAGAATCCGTTTCATGCAACGTCCCCGTCGGACAGCAGCGGCAGCGTCACGGTGAACAGCGTGCCGCCGCCCTCCGGGATCGACGCGTAGATCGTGCCGCCGTGCGCGGTCACGATGCTGCGGGAGATGGCGAGGCCGAGGCCTGTGCCGCCTTTGTCGCGCGAGTCGCTCGCGTCGACCTGCTGGAAGCGCTCGAATACGATCTCCAGCTTGTCCGCCGGAATGCCGCGGCCGCGGTCGCGGACCGTGATCACGTAGTCGCCCTCTTTCACGAAACCCTTCACCTCGACGACCGCGTGCTCCGATGAGAACTTGATGGCGTTGGTCAGCAGATTCGCGAGCATCTGCTGCAGGCGATCGCTGTCGGCGTGAAGCTCGGCCGGCTCCGCATCGAGCCGCAGACTCACCTTCGTGCGCTCGCCGAGCGGCTGCACGCCTTCCACCGCGAGTTGCAGAACCTGTTCGGCGTTGAGCGGCCGCCGCTGCAGCGTCATCGCGGCGGTCTGTATCTTTTCAAGATCCAGCAGATCGTTGATGAGTCGCGTCAACCGCTCCGAGTTCGCCACGGCGATGGCAATCATGCGATGCCCTTTCGCCGAGAGGCTGCCCATCGTGCCTGAACTGAGAATCGTGAGTGCGCCGCGAATCGACGTCAGCGGCGTGCGCAGCTCGTGGCTCACCGTCGACACAAATTCGTCCTTCATCCGCTCGACCTGCAACCGCTCGGTGATATCGCGGAACGTGACGACGACACCCGCCGCGTTGCCCGATGCATCATCGATGGTCGCCGCGGTGAGCTCCACGGGCATCGCCGTTCCGTCACTGCGACGAAACGATGCCGTGTGCGAAGAAGTCGCACCGTCGGCCGCGCTGCACACGACGCACGCAGCGAGATCGGCCGCGTGCTCCGGCGAATCCTCCGCGTGCAGAAGCGGATGCAGCGGACGTCCGACGAGATCCTGCATCCGCCATCCGAGGAGCGTGGCGGCGGAAGGATTGATGAACGTGACGGCGCCGTCGCGATCGAGACCGAAGATCCCTTCCGCAGCGGAGTTGAGAATCATCTGCAGCTCCGCGGTGCGCGAGGCAACGTTGTCCTCGAGCGTCGCCTGCTGCCGTTCCACTTCGGCGAGCATCCCGTCGAACGCATCGATGACCGCGTGCATCTCGTCGCGTCCCGAATGAATAGCTCCCGTCCCGACGCGGACGGAGTAGTTCTTCTCCGTCGTGACTTTCCGCGCGGTACCGGCGAGCCGCACCAGCGGCGCGGAGATCTCGCGCTGCAGGTACATCGCCACGAGCAGCGCGACGAACAACGTGCAGCAGAGAATGGCGACCGTGATGGCAACGTCGCGCTTCAGCCGCTGGCGCAGGAAGCGATGGTCGGCCACGATGTGCAGCGTGCCGATGGCATCGCCGCGGAAGCGGATCGTGCGGTAGGTCTCGATCATCTTCCATCGCGACGGCGGCTTCGCGCGCACGATCGCGAGCGAGTCCTGCGCATGCGTTCCGTACGTCACGAACGGTGCGCCGTCGCCGGTGAAGATCGCCGCGCTGACGATCGCCTGCTGCGCGCGAACGGCCGAGAGAATGTCGCGCGCCGCGTCCGCATCGCGGAAGATCAGCGCCGCGCTGGAGTTCGCGGCCACGACGTCCGCGAGGATGCTCAGGTTGCGCTCGTCCGTCTCGTGCGTCGTCGTGATCTCGTGCGCCATGAACGCCGCGCACGCGATCAACAGCGCCACGGTCGCCGCCGTCATGACGATGAACGTGATCCGCAGGCGGATGGGAAGGTTCCTGATCACTGGATCGGCCCCACGATTCGCGCCAGCCCCAGGAGCTGCGCCGTGTAGTCCGCTCCCTCGGCACGCGCGGCCGCAAGATTCACGATGATCAGCGGCCGGTTCTTGCGCATGCCGATGCCGACGCTGATTCCGGCGTCCACATACTCAGGGATGCCCGTGATGGTGCGGATGTCGCGCCGGCGACTGATCGCTGCGATCGATCCGATGTCCACCGCGCGCAGCGGAGTCACGTAGATCACGTTCGCGTCCGTCTCGGTCATCACCTTCGTCAGGAGATCGGGCGTTCCGGCTTCGAGCACGACACACTGGATCGGCAACTTCGCGCTCGCGATCGCAGCGAGCACGTCGTTCTTCGCGGTCACCGAGGCGTGGTGATGCTCCTGATAAAGGATGGCCATCTTCACCGGCGGATGAAAGTTGCGATCGAGCCGCCAGACGTTCTGAAACACGGCCAGCTGCACACCGGCCGGGACGACCGGCAGTCCGGATGCAAATCCGGTCGCGGCCATCGTCGCGACGAAAAGAACGAGCACTGCGCGCATGGTCTTCATCAGCGCTCGTACGCCAGCCTTACGGTGAACGAACGGCCGTCCTGCCGGATCGCGTTGCCACGGATCTCGGATCCGACGGGCAATGAATAGCGGGTATCGAAGAGATTCTCCGCGCTGACGGCAAGCTTCAGCCCTTCGACGAGCCGGCGCGCGATCGTTCCGTTGAGAATGACAAACCCGTCGGTCATTCCCCCATTGAGTGTGCGGCGACTCGACTCGTAGATTGCCTCGAGCCCGCCGTGCATCTTTTGCCACGGCGACGTGGAGACGCCCGCCGTGATCATGTGTTGCGGCGCGTTCACGAGCGGCTGGCCGTCGTCATCGCGGCCGGTCTGCAGCGTGTAGCTCAGATGCGACCAGAGTCCATCCGGACGACGCAGCTCCACGCCGACCTCGGTGCCGCGGCTGATGATCGTGCCCATATTCTCGAACGAGCCGTTCCCGGTCGAATGAATGATGCGGTCCGCGTGAATGTCGTAGATCGCCGCGGTGCCGAAGAGCAGCGGCGACAGACGTTTTTCCCACACGAGCTCCAGCGAGCGGATCGTCTCCGGCTGCAGCGATGGCGTGCTGTCGAGCTCGTAGACCGAGGCGATACGGAACGCTTTTCCGTAGAGCAGCTTGAAGGTGTTGCGATCGTTCGGACTGAAGACGACGCCTGCGCGCGGACTCAGCGAGCCGGATGCGTGCGAGTAAGAGTCCTGACGCAGCCCGACGGTCAGCGCGATCGTTTCGGTCGGCTGATACTCGTCCTGGACGTAGAACGACATCGCGTCGAAGGGACGATTGAAGCGATAGCCCTCGTATTCGTACTCCGCGCGCCGCACGTCGATGTATTCGGAGCCGACCGTGACGCGATGGTTCGAGCGCAGATCCCAGCGGAAGCGCACCTCGCCGCCGTTGCTCTGCGAAAGCGATTTCTCGTAGGTCTTCTCTCCGTACGGATACAGGCCCTCATAGGCGGTGCGATCGCTCCACGCACGGAAGAAAAGTTGCTTTCCGACCCCGACGCTCTTCGTGTACTGCGCGGACAGCGTGTCCGTCCGATCGCTGACCCAGGCATCCGCGTTGAAATCGGTGCGGAAGAAACCGGTCGGTACCCCTTTTTCGCGCTCGCGGGAAATGAGACCGACGCGCAGGTTTCCGTACTTCATCATCAGAGAGAAGCTGCGCAGATCGTCGTAGTCGCGGTTCTCTGCAACGCCGTTGTTCGTCTCGGGCGCGTCGTACTCGGGAAAGTAGAGATCGTCGCCGTTCGTCTCCTGCCAGTAGCCGGTGGCCGCGAAGCTGAACCCGTTGTCCGAGGTTTTGCCGGCATGGATGGAGGCACCCTGTTTTCCCTGCGAGCCGGCGATGAGCGAGGCGCCGAATCCGTCGATCGTGTCCGCGCCTTTGGTGATGATGTTGATCACGCCCATCATCGCGTGACTTCCGAAGAGCGCCGATCCCGGACCGCGGACGATCTCGATGCGCTCGACGCTGTCGAGGTCGAGCGCGAGCGCCGTACCGGCCAGCGCGTCGCCGAACACGTATCCGTTCGTCGGCTGATCGTTGACCATCAGCAGGATGCGCGCGTTGTAGTCGGCGGGGCGGCTGATGCCGCGCAGGCCGATGTAGGAGTACGCGCGATCGTAGGTGACGAAGAAGCCGCGGACGGCGCGCAGGGCCTGATCGAGCGTCGTCCAACCGTAGCGCTCGATGTCTTCGGCAGTAATGATGGTTGCGGAGGCGGCCGCGGCCGACAGGTTCTGCTCGTATTTCGCGGCCGTGCTGATCGGCGTCGCGAGCAGCTCATCGAGAGGAAGACGCGGATCGTCCTCCGCGTGAAGGCTCGTCGCGAGGGTCAGACTCATCACAAGAACCGCGAGGATCCATCTCATCGTCAGTGGTGTGTGGGGCGGGAGGGGCAAAAAAATACAGGCCTGTATTTTTTTTGTAGCGGGCACGACTCACAGGCAGATGGCCCTGATGATGATCGAACCCTCTGTCGTTGCCCCGGACAAGCTCGCCGCGCTGCGTCAGCGCTTCACCTCCGCCCTGCCCGAGCGCATCGATGCGCTGCAGGCCATGCTGGACCTGGCCGCGTCGGGCTCGCCGATGGAAGACCTCGAGCGGCTCCTGCATCGGCTGGCGGGATCCGCGGGATCGTACGGCCTGCCCGAGATCTCGGTGATCGCGGCCGACGGAGAGCGCGTGTGCTGCGATGAAGCGGTGCCGCGATATGTCCGCATCGCGGCCATCGCGGCGATTCTCGAGGAGCTGCGGGCCGCGTGCTTCTCGCTCGAAAGGAACTGCGATGCCAACTAGCCTGCGCGTCGTACCGATGATGGAGTCCCCATCCATGGATCAGCTGTCCGAATGGTTCCAGCGCACCACCGATCTCTCGTGTACGCACGCGTTCGACGGCCGCATCCTGTCCGTCAATCCCTCGATGTGTCGCGCTCTCGGATACTCCGAGAACCAGCTGCTGCGGATGAACATCGGGGACCTGCTCACGCCCGAAAACCGTTCCACGTTCCCGATCTATCTCGCCACCGTGCGCCAGCAGGGCTCGGCATCGGGACGCATGATCATTCGCACCGCAACAGGCGATCGGCGCGTGTGGAAGTACGACAACGTGCTCGTTGCCGGCGTCGTCATGGGCGTCGGACGCGACACCACGGATGAGGATGAGCAACAGCGGGCGGTGATCTCGAGCGAACAGCACTACCGCATGCTCGTCGAGAACAACCCGGACGTGCTGATGATCCTCGATCGCGACGGCCACATCCGCTATCACAACGAGGCTGCCGTCCGCGGTCTGCAACTGCAATACGGCCCGGCCGGGATCCTCGGCTGCGCACTCGGCCGCCTGGTGCACCACGACGATCGCGACGGGTTCGAGACCGCGATCGCGCGGCTCGCCGTGGAAGGCAACTGCGTCGAGCGCCTCGACGCACGCCTGCGGAGGCACGACGGCGAGTTCCGTTCCTTCGAGATCATCTTCTCGCGACTCATGCGCCGCGGCCGCGTGAAACGGATCATCGTGAACGCACGCGACGTGACGGAGCGCAAACTGCTCGAGCAGCAGCTCGAACAAGCCAACCGCCTCTCCAGCCTCGGCAGACTCGCCGCCACGGTCGCGCACGAGTTCAACAACGTTCTCATGGGCATGCTGCCGTTCGCAGAGCTGCTGCGGAAGGAAGGGATCGGACAGGATCTGATCGACACGTCGACGCGGCACCTCATCGCGTCGATCAAGCGCGGCAAGCGCGTGTCGCAGGACGTCCTTCGCTTCACGCAGCCGGCCGAGCCGACGCTCGCGCCGATGGCACTCGATCAGTGGTGGAACCGCTTCCTGCCCGAGGTCGTGGCGATCTTCGGGGATCGCATCGGCGTCGAGTCCAACGTTCAGCCGGTCACGGTTGCGGCCGATCCCATGCAGCTCACGCAGCTCTTCTCGAATCTCGTCAGCAATGCGCGGGACGCGATGCCTTCGGGAGGCATTCTCTCGGTGAGCACACGCACTCCGCATGCGCACGAAGAGTTTTCATTCGGCGTCGTCGCGAACCCGGAGCGCTTCATCCAGATCACCGTTCGTGACACGGGTCAGGGCATTCCGGTCGAGCTGCAGCGTCACGTGTTCGATCCCCTCTTCACGACCAAACGCAACGGCGGCACAGGCCTCGGACTCGCGGTCGCACATCACGTGGCGACGCGGCACGGCGGGCACATCTTCCTCGAGAGCGAAGTCGGTGTGGGCACGACGTTTCATGTCTTTCTGCTGAAGGTGTCTCCCGCCGAAGTGAAGGAGCTGCCACCGATCGTCGTGATGCCGCGGCCGTCGCTGCGGCGCGTGCTGGTCGTGGATGACGAGCCGCTCATCGTCGATGGCGTCGTGGCGCTGCTCGAGCTGGAAGGCTTCGAGGTGCGCGTCGCGACCAGCGGTGCGGAAGCGCTGCGCGAAGTCGAGCGCGAGGTTCCGGACCTCATCGTGCTCGACATCGGACTGCCGGACATGGACGGCCTGGTGGTCGGGCGACGCATCCGCGCCAGTCATCCGACGCTGCCGATCCTGTTCGCGACCGGTCATGGCGACTCGCAGGCCATTCCGCGCGACGAGCACACGACTCTCCTCCGAAAACCGTTTCACTTCGAAGAACTGCTCACCCGCATCGTCGGCCTCGACCAGCGGGAGGACGTATGAGCAAAGTTCATCGCATTCTGGTCATCGACGACGATGCGGACATCCGCGAGCTGATCTCGATCGTGTTCACCGATCTCGGATATTCGGTCGACACGCTCGCCGACGGCATTCACGCGCTCGATCTCGCGGATGCATACGACGCGATCCTGCTCGATCTGAACATGCCGGTCTTCGACGGCGAACGGCTGACGGATTACTGGCAGCTGACCGATCCGAAGAAGCTCGAACGGCTGATCGTGCTGACCGGCTACTCGCAATTCACCGGCGGGCGCCAGTTGCCGGTGTTCGCGATGATCCGCAAACCGTTCGAGATTCAGAGCCTCGTGAATGTGGTCGATGCGTGTGTGCGAAAGGCGAATCTCGCGCCCGAATAG
>DASYLL010000031.1:0-9875 GCA_036009605.1 Thermoanaerobaculia bacterium
CACCCGCACAGGTCCCTCGCTCACGCTCGGGATGACAGGGGAATCAGGCCCGTAATGCTTCGACCGGTTCCAGCCGCGCGGCGCTGATCGACGGATACAGTCCCGCGAACAAGCCCACGCCCACCGCAAAACCCGTCGAGATCAGCACGCCGAACATCGACACCGACATCCCGCCCGGGAAGAATCCGCTGATCGCTTTCACCACAATCACGCCGAGTCCGAGTCCCACCGCGGCACCGGCAACCGAGAGCGTGATCGACTCGATCAGGAACTGCAGGAAGATCTCGCTGTCTTTCGCGCCGATCGATTTGCGCAGGCCGATCTCGAACAACCGCTCCGAGATCGAGATCTTGAGCACCGAGAAGATCCCGACGCCGCCGATCAGCAGCGACACGCCGGCGATCGCGAAGAAGACGATGCGCCAGTTGCGCAGGATCACGTCGATCTCGACGCGCTCTTTCAGGATTTCCTTGCCGACGTTGTTGATGCGCACGTCACCGATGTTGTTGTGCGCCTGACGAAACCGCGCCGACGTCTCATCCTCGGCATCCATGCTCGCTTCCGGGGTCGTCGCTTTGGCGAGCATGTACGAGATCGAGTTCGCGCGGCCGAACATGTCGCGATAGACAGTCCACGGCACATACACGCCGCCCATCTCGCGGCGCATGTCATCGTCATCGACGAACGTCGTGTCGAACAGCGTCCCGATGCCGACGACCGTGAGTCGCCGCCCGCCGAGGTTGATCTGACGGCCGAGCGCTTCCTCGCCGCCGAAGAGCTGCGACTTCAGCTTCCATCCGAGGACCGCGACCGGCGACGAAGCATCGATGTCGCTCTCGCTCAGCCAGCGTCCCGACGAGACGGTGCGATTCCGGATCTCGCCGTACTCCGGCATGATCCCGAACACATCGACGCGGCGCGTCACCGTACCCGAGGTCACGACCGCGCGGTTCTCGCCCACCGGCGAGATAGCGCGCACGTAATCGGCATTCTCGAATGCCTTGAGGTCTTCGATGCGCATGCCGCGCGAGAGATGCGCCTTCGCTTTCTCGATGCGATCGGTCGGCTCGCGCTGTCCCGCGAAGATCACGCCGTCGAGTCCGAGGTCGTTGATGCCTTTGAGCACGGAGCCCTGGATGCCGTCGAGCACGGACATGACGACGACCAGCGCAAGCGTGCCGAGGATGACGCCGAAGAGCGTGAGCAACGAACGGAGCGGATGCCCTTTGATCTCTTCGTAGGAAGTGCGGACGGATTCACCGATCTGCATGACTTACTCCGTCCTCAGCGCTTCGATCGGATTGAGTCGCGACGCGCGGATCGCGGGATACATCCCGAAGATCAGCCCCGTCCCGACCGCGAAGATGAGTGCGTTCATGACCACGCCCGGCGTGATCGTCGCCGCGTTGCGCGTCAGCATGGAGATGCCCTGCGTGAAGAACTTGCCGGCGAAGATGCCGAGGAAACCGCCGAGGACGGAGACGAGCACGGACTCGGTGAGCATCTGCACGAAGATCTGCGCGGGCGTCGCGCCGACGGCTTTGCGCGTCCCGATCTCACGCACGCGTTCGTTGAATGACGCCAGCTGAATGTTCATGATCACGATCCCGCCGACGAGCAGCGAGATGATCCCGCACACCATGAACGTCACGTCGTACATCTTCCCCTCGGACTCATTGCGCGCGAGGTTGGCAACGCGCGAGAAGACCTGGAAATCGCGCACGCCGTGCTGGCGCTGGAGAATGCTCTCGATGTCCGCGACGGCTTCTTCGTGACGAGCGATGTCTTTCATGCGCGCGTACATGAACGAGATCCTGCCTTGCTCGAGCGGCTCGCCTTTGCGCGTCATGAACGTCGTCAGCGGGATGTACATCTGCCGGTTCATCCAGCGAAGCGCGTTGCGGCCGTCTTCGCCGCGGCTGAACCACTTCTCTTCCATCACGCCGACGACGAGATAGCCGGCGCCGTTGATGGAGATGGTCTTGCCGATCGGGTTGTCGCTGCCGAAAAACTCCGTGGCACGCGTGGTGCCGAGGACGACGACGCGGGCGGCGGTTTGCAGGTCGGTGTCGGTGACGAAGCGTCCGTGCTCGACCTTGAAGAACGTGATCGGCGAATACTCGGGCGTGACGCCCATGACGTCGCGCTTCTTTTCGATCGCACCGTAGCGGATCACCATCTGGTCCTGCGAGATCGGCGCGACGAGGTCGATCTCTTTCGCATGCGCGCGGAGCTCGGCTGCGTCGCGGTACGTGAGACCGCGCGAGGCCAGTGCCTTCGCGTCGAGCGTAATCTTGCCGGTGTCTTTGTTGCCGATCCAGATGCGCTCGATGCCGCCGCTGACGCGATAGAACTTCATCGCCTGCTCTTTGCCGGCGACGGAGAGCGAGAACGTGGCCACGATGGAGCCCGCGCCAAGGATGATTCCCAGGAGCTGCAGCAGCGTGCGGCCCATGTGGTCCTTGATGTCGAGGACACCGTCGATGATCGCTTCGAGGATGAGCATGAGGTTCTCGCTAATCCATCTCGTCGCCGTCGACGATGAGACCGTCGACGATCTTCACGCGGCGCTGGGTGCGCTGTGCGATCGCGGGATCGTGCGTGACGATGATGATGGTCTGGCCGCCCGCGGCGACTTCTTCGAAGAGGCGGATGATGTCGCCGCCGGTTTTCTGATCGAGGTTGCCGGTCGGCTCGTCGGCGAGGATGAGCGACGGCGTGTTGACGAGCGCTCGTGCGATGGCGACGCGCTGGCGCTGGCCGCCGGAGAGCTCGTTCGGACGGTGCTTCGCGCGATTGGCGAGACCGACGCGGTCGAGCGCCTGCAGTGCGCGGGCGCGGCGTTCATCGGAGTCGATGCCCGCGTAGAGCAGCGGCAGCTCGACGTTCTTGAGGATCGTCGCGCGCGGCAGCAGGTTGAAGGTCTGAAAGACGAAGCCGAGTTTCTTGTTGCGGATGCGCGCAAGTTGCTTGCCCGACATCATCGCGACGTCTTCGCCATCGAGCCAGTAGCGGCCGGTGCTCGGCGAGTCGAGGCATCCGAGGATGTGCATGAGGGTCGATTTACCGGAGCCGGAGGGACCGATGATGGCGAGGAACTCACCGCGCTCGATCTGGACGTTGACGCCGGCCAGTGCCTGCACGGCGTTCTCGCCGGAGTCGTACGTCTTCGTCACGTTCTCGAGCTGAATGAGCGCACTCGGGACGGCGACGGTCGCTGTCGCTCCGTCGGTTGTCTTGGTCTCGGATCCCTGCCACTGTTCGTACTTGAAGACGGCGCTCATTGGTTTGCTCGCTTTTCGTGTTTTGGTGTTGTCGGTTGTCGGTTGTCTGTACTGCCCGGACAACCGGCAACGACGCCGAGGCTGGCTACTATGTCTGTCGTCCAGGCAATGCCGCACAGAGAACCGACAACCGACAACTGACAACGACGATGACCAGCAACCGCCTGCGGCGCGCTAGTCGTCGTCCTCGACGTCTTTCTTGTCGAGGGTCGGATCCGCGAGGGCTACTTCTTCGCCCGCTTTGAGTCCGCTCACGATTTCGACGCGGGCGTTGTCGGCGAGACCGGTCACGATCACGCGCTTGTCGAAGAACTTCTTCCAGGCGTCCTTCTCTTCTTTCTTGGCCTGGTCGGAGTCCTTCTTCGCTTTCGACTCTTCGGCGAACGCTTTCGGGTCGATCGCTTTTTTCACATAGACGATTTCCTGCTCGTCGCGCTTGAAGACGGACTCGACCGGGATGGAGAGGACTTTCGTTTTCTTCTCGCCGATGACTTCGATGTTCGCGGTCATGCCGGAGCGGAGCTCGCGACCCTGCGCGTCGAGTCGGATCTCGACGTCGAACACGCGGACCTTCTCGTCAATGCGGACGGCAGGCGCGATGCGGTCGATCTTTCCTTTGAACACGACCTTCGGATAGGCGTCGAGGGTGACGCGCACCGGGAGGCCGACGGTGATCTTGCCGATGTCGACTTCGTTCACGCCCGCTTTGACGATCATGCGCGAGGTGTCGGCGACGGTGAAGAGCACGGTGCCGGCGTTGAAGGACGAGACACCCGAGGTGATGGACTCGCCGATCTCGACGTCTTTGGTGAGGACGACGCCGTCCATCGGCGCGACGATATTCGAGCCGCGGAAGTTCGCGGCGGACAGGCCGATCGGGATGCCGCTCTTCTCGACGAGGTTGTACTTCTCTTTCTCGCGCTCGTAGTCCTGACGCGCTTCCAGATACTGCGTCTCGACGTCGCGATGCTGCGCCGGCGCGAGCAGGCCCTGCGAAAGGAGCCGGTTGTTGTCTTCGAATTTCTTCTTGGCGTCCTGGAAGCGGATCTCGGCGGAGACGACGCCGTTCTTCGTGTCGGCGAGCGACTGTGCCTGGCTGAGGTCGGGCTCGACGCGCGCCAGGACGGTGCCGCGGCGGACGACGTCGCCATCGCGATGGAGGATCTCGATGACTTTTCCGGAGATCGCGGACTTGACCTCGACCTTCACTTCAGGCTCGACGGTCCCGACTTCCGTGACCTTCACCTGCACGTCCGCAACCTCCGCTTTCGCCGTTTTTACAGGCGATTCCGGCGGTTTCTTGTCCTTGCCGTTGGCTTTGATCGCGACCGTGCCGCCGATGACGACGATGAGGAGCAGGATCGAGACGATGGTGAGTTTGCGTTTGCGCTTCGCGCTCATGGTGATGAACTCCTTCCGAGCTGGTTCGAAAGGAGTATTCGTAGGAGGGCGCGAATAGTTGCAGTTGTGTGGGGGAAAGTCGCTCGCCGGAGGGAGAGTCTTGGAGTTCTGGAGTCGCAGAGGCTTAGAGTCGTAGAGTCGTAGAGGTGCAAGTTGCGAAGCTCTTCGCAGAAGCGGAGCCCTCTAAGACTCTACGACTCTAAGCCTCTAAGACTGCCTCACAGAGAGCGCAGCTGCTCCGCCGCATACGTGCCCGCATTCACATCCGCGTGGGCCTGCGCGATCGTTCCCTGTTCGTCGATGACGTACGCGATGCGGCGGGCATATTCGTCTTTTTCGGAGTCGCCCGCGCCATAGGCGAGGCAGATCTTGTGGTCGCTGTCGGAGAGCAGCGGGAACGGGAAGCCGTATTTCTCGGCGAAGCGTTTGTTCGAGGCGGGGGTATCGAGGCTGACGCCGAGGATCTGCGCGTTTTTTGCGGCGTACTCGGCCTGGTAGTTCCGGAACGAGCAACCTTCGCGCGTGCAGCCGGGTGTGTCGGCTTTCGGATAGAACCAGAGGACGACTTTCTTTCCGCGAAAGTCGGTGAGGCGCACGGTGCTGCCGTTGTGATCGACGGCTTCGAAATCGGGAGCGGCGTCGCCCGGCTGCAGCATGCGCGCTTCTCCCCGCGTCAGGGCTCGGAAGATGCCTCGAATCGTCATGCCGATATTCTACGCACCGAATGCGACTCGACGAATGGAACGAGCGGTATCGCTCGCGCGAGGAAATCGATCACGAGCCCGCTTCGCTGCTCGTGTCTGCCGTGCGCGATATGCCCGCGGGGCACGCGCTCGATCTCGCGTGCGGTGCGGGACGGAACACACTCTGGCTCGCGCAGCAGGGGTGGGACGTGGTGGCGATCGATGGTGCGGAAGAAGCGATTCGGATCGTGCGCGAGCACGATGCGCGGATCGATGCGCGCGTGATGGATCTCGAGCGCGACGCGCCGTTGCCGTTCGAGGATGCGTCGTTCGATCTCGTCGCGATTCTCTATTTTCTGCACCGGCCGCTCTTCGCCGAGGCGAAGCGCGTGCTGCGGCCGGGCGGGTTGGTGGTGACGGCGATTCGCACGCGCGGGATCAGTGCGCGGTTTTGTTTGACGCTCGACGAGTTGCGGGACGAGTTCGAGGGATGGGAGGTCGCGCACTCACAGGATGGCGAGATCGCGGAGCTCGTGGCGCGGCGTCACTTCATCCATTCGAAGACGCGGTAGTGCTCCCCTTCCATCCCCAGCCGCGCGTATACCTTCTGCGCGTCGACGTTGCGGTTGTCTACATAGAGACGGATGCCGCGGATGTTCGGATTCGGCTCGACCTGCGCGCGGATGTGCGCGTAGAGCGTGGCGTAGACGCCGCGTTTGCGAAATTCGGGAATGGTGTAGACGCTCTGGATCCACCACACCATGCCGCTGCGCCAGTCGCTCCATTCGTACGTGATGAGCAGCGACGCGACGACGCGCCCGTCGCTCTCCGCGACGAAGTAGCGCCCGTGCGATGGCTCGTCGAACACCGCGGTCACGCCGCGTGTGAGGATGTCGCGATCGAGCGTCACCTCTTCAGTCTCGAGCGCCATGGCCAGTTGAAATTCGATGATCGTTGCGGCGTCTTCGCGCCGCGCTTCCCGTACCTGAACGTCCGTCATGGATAATCTCCGCGCGGTGACGATACCAAACCCTTCGCACGACGCGACCGCGACTCGCCGCGCGCTGCTGCTCATGATCGCGTCTGCGCTGCTTTTCGGGGCGATGGCGTTCACGGCGAAGCTCGCATCCGCGCGTTTGTCCGGCTCGCAGGTCGCGTTCATCCGCTTCGCCATCGGTCTCATGCCCGCGCTGCTCATCCCGCGCTTTCGCGCAAGCGCGTTCACGTTCCAGCGCCTCGATCTGCTCTTCTATCGCGGCTTCTTCGGCGGAGTGGCGGTGCTGTTCTACTTCATCGCCATCGAGCGGATCGCGGTCGGTGTGGCGACGCTGCTCAATTACACGTCGCCCGTGTTCAGCGGCATCTTCTCGATGTTTTTTCTGCGCGAGCGCATCAGTCCGAAGGTGTTGATCCCGATGCCGATCGCACTCGCCGGTGTCTTTCTCGTCGTGCACGCACACGCGCGTCCCGGCGACATCCTCGGCTTCGGCAAATGGGAGCTCGTCGGTCTCGCCTCCGCCCTCGCCTCGGGACTCGCAGTCACGGCGATGCGCGCTGCACGACGCGGCGAGAACTCCTGGTCGGTCTACACGAGCTTCTGTCTCCTCGGCACGGTCGTGACCGCGCCGCTGGCGATCCTGACGTGGAAGCAGCCGACCGCGGATGAATGGTTCTCGCTCATCGCCACGTCGCTGTTCGCGATCGGCGCGCAGCTGCTGCTCACGTTCAGCCTGCGCTGGGTCGATGCAATGACGGTCGGCGTGATCTCGCAGCTCGCCGTCCTCGTCTCGATGGCCCTCGGCGCCGCATTTCTCGGCGAGCACATCACCGCAATGGCGGCACTCGGCGCAGCGCTGACGATCGGTGGAGTCGTGGGCGTCGTCTACGTGACGTCGCTCGCGAAACGAACCGTGATTGCCGCGGACGAAGTCGCACCGGAGTCGTGACGTGATATGAAAGCAACTTCCCTCGAGTAAGGAGCAATCGATGAAGGGTTGTGCGCGGTCTTGCCTCCTCTGGCTCATCGGATGGGCAGCGGCAGCTTCCGCTGTCTTCGTTTACCTGCGCCGCTTCGGCTTCGACCGGGAACCGCTCTTGTGGGCAGCGGTCGGCGCCGGCTTCTGCCTGACGCTGGCAGGCTCCTACGTGATCGGCATCTTCGGCTTCTCGAAAGAGCGCACGATGCTGCTCAACTCGATGGTCGGACGTCCGCCGGACGATGGCCAATGGGTCGCCGTCAGCGGCACCATCCGCTCGCTCAATCCACTGCACGCGCCCATGACCGGTGCGCCCGTCGTCGCGTACACCTACGAGATCTATCGCATGGAGTCGTCCGGCAAGAGCTCGTCGAGGGTCGTGTATTACGACGGCAAAGGCCTCGCACCGAGCACGATCACGTCGAAACAGGGCGCGATCCGTCTGCTGTCCGTGCCCACGCTGGACGTTCCCGCGGAGGCGACGGACACGCAGCCCGCGATGGACAAAGCCGCGGAGTATGTGAGGACGACGACGTTCGAGACGCGCCAGATGCCGAAGTCGGAGCGCACCAGCGTCGAAGACGAGTGGACGGATGATGACGGTTCGTTCCGCGTCGACAAGTCGTCGGGGCGGGAGGTCGACATCGCCGACTGTTTCCTCGTCGAGCACAACATCAAACAGGGCGAGGCGGTCTGTGCGTTCGGGCTCTACTCGTCCTCGCGCGGCGGCCTGATTCCGCATGCGAACTGGGCGAAACAGACGCGCATCATGCGCGGAGATGCGACGGACGTGGCCAATCAACTGCGCAAGCGGATCATCAAGTACGCGATCGGAGTGGTGTTCTTCGCCGCGGCCGCGTACGGAATCACGCTGTTGTACGAGCGGCACATGCGTACTCGGGTCTCGATGGAATCGACGATGAACCGACGGGCGGTCAGCCCGTCGGTCCAAAGCGTCGTTAGTTGACTGCGAAGCGCACGGTCAGATTGAGATAGGACTCGACGGCCACGCCGCCGAGGGATCCCGGGGTGAAACGCCAGCGCTGCACGGTGGAGACGACGGCGTCGTTGAACGGAGACATCGACGCGGGAACGATCACCTGCGGGTCACGAACGTGGCCGTTCCTGTCGATGATGCAACGCACGACCACGGTCGCCTGCATTCTGGTGCGGCGCAGTGATTCCGGATACGGCGGCGCAGGACGAAAGATTCCGATGGGCGCTTTGACTTCGTGCGCCTGGTAGATCTTTTCCTCGACAACCGGAGTGGTGCCGACGATCGGTCCCGCATTGAGATCGCCGAGGGAACCTTCGACGCCCCACGGTTGTCCGAGCGGTCCGGTTCCGGGTTCACTGGTCTCGCCAGTCGAATTACCCTCGCCCGTGGACGCGGTCGTCGCGACCTGCGGAATCACGTCGGGCACGACTCCCGGCGCGACTTCCTGATTGGGCTGCGGCTGCGGCGGAGGAGTCACCGCTGGTGTCGGCGTCGGTGGCTTGTTATTGCCCTCCGGTGTCCCGATCGGTGGAGGAATCTGCAGGGGCATCGTGAAGACCGCGCCTTGTGAAAATTCATCGGGCGCGTTCTTCGGGAAATCGACAGAAGCGATGCTCATGCCGACCGCCCCGATGATGACCGCGCTGTGCGCAATGATGGAGACCGTGAGAACACTCAGCCGCCGAGCGCCGGCTACTTTGGTCTGCCCCTGGATGACGGAAGTCTCGAACATGACTGCCTCCTTATTTCTTATGGATCGTTCGACTCGCGATGAGTGCGGAACGAAACCGGAGGCTGCAACGGAATGGTGACCGGTTGCTGGTTACTGGTTGCTGGTTCAAGGTGACTTTTCGCGAGATGCACGGCGCTCGCGTCGAGGCACCCGGAACCAGCAACCAGCAACCAGCAACAAAAAGGGCCCCTCTGCGAACAGAGGAGCCCTCGAACTGAATCGCGCTTGCGCGATTACGGTTTCGTGGTGCAGATCGTGTACGAGCCGCTGCCCGTATACGCGTAGATGCGCCAGCGGTACGTGCCCGCGGTGCCTGCATACGTGATGCTCTCGGTCGACGTGGAGCCTTCGCTCGCTTTCACGTTCGACCAGGTCGAGCCGCTCAGCTTCTGCAGGTACAGATCGAAGTCCGTACCGGCCGGTCCGGTCAGCGTCGCGGTGTGATTGCCGCTCGCGGACGAAACGTAGCCGCTGCTGCTCGGCTGATACGCGGTCGCGCCGGTGCCCGAAAGCGTTCCGGTTGCGCTCGTGCAGCCGCCACCACCGCCGCCGCCGGCGTACGTGGCCTTGATCGAAACGCCGGAGAACGTCGAGTAGGCGTAGATGCTGATGAACCAGTCGCCTGCGACCGGGTTGGTCACGTTGACGCTCTCGTTGTTGCCGCTGAGGTACGGACGGTAGTCATAGCTGCCGGAAGTCGGCTGCGAGCCGCGCTTCACATACAGGTCGCCGTCGCCCGTGCCGCCCGACATCACGATGGCGAGCGAGGTCTGGCTGGCCGGAACTGCGATCTTGTAGTGC
>DASYLL010000032.1:0-6883 GCA_036009605.1 Thermoanaerobaculia bacterium
CACGGACCGCGCGATCGATCTCATCCGCGGTGGCGTTGCTGTCCTGCTTGAACAACGCCCACTCCGGCCGATCCCACAACATGTCGGCTTTCGTGAGCGTGACCGCGACCGGAATCGGCTGCGCACGCGCACGAACTCTGCGCGCGAGCTCATCGACGATCGTGATCTCGTGCGCTTCCGCCGCGCGGAGAGCCGGCGATGCAACGCCGCCGCGCGTCTGCAGATCGAGGCCTTCGAGCACGCGATCGCCGTCGATCGCGAGAATGATGCTGCCGGTCAGATTGAGATAGCGATAGAAGCGCTCGTAGCGATCGCGCGACAGTTGTCCGAGGTCGCGCCACAGCTCGCCCGCTGCATCGTGAAATGCGATCAGCCAGCCTTCGCGCGCGACGTCTTTCGTCATCAACTCCCACGCGTAGTTGCGCACATCCGCATCGGTCATCGGCGTCGGACGTGGACCGCCGTGCTCGACGATCTCGCGCATCGCGCGTGCGAGCTGCGTATCGGAATCGCCGATCGGCTGACGGATGCGCACACCCGAAGCAGTGTTCTGACGCAGCCGTTCCGTGAGCACCCACAGCAGCGAGGTCTTGCCCGATGCCGTATCGCCGACGAGCGCGACGATGCTCTGCGCGCCGAGGATTCTTCGCGGCGGGATCGAGTTACGGCAGTCGCCGCAGAAAACTTCAAGCGGCTCCGTTGGATGCAGACGGCAGACGATCTCCTCGCCGTCATCGAGTGAGCCAGACACTTTCGCGCGAAGAGGATCGAGGCGTCGGATCTGCGTGCGCGCGTCGCACTCTCTGCAGGCCGCAAGCAATGTCGTCGGCTCGTGCGCCAGCCAGCATTCCTTGCAGAGAAATCTCATCGCTTCCTCGGAACCACGCCGGGAACATCCTCGGCACCAGGGGTCAAACGAATGCGAAAGATCGTACCGGCAGCGATCGGGGTCGTCGGCACATTGCTGCCGAGCTGCGCGGCAATCTGCTTCACCTGACTCTGCTTGTTCAGACGATTGCGATCGAGAAACTCGCGCAGCGTCGTCGCCTCGGCAACTTTGATCTCGATCTGATCTCTCTCCGACAAAAACGACGTCGGATCGTCCTTCGTGGCTGCCGACAGATCATCCGGCGCGCTCAAGTGCGGCTGATGCGAAATGCCGGTCAGGACCGTGATCGCGTTCGGCCAGAAGATCAGCGCGATGGTGAGTGCGAGAAACGCGACCACACCTGCGACGATCGACTTCTGCAGACGCCCACTTCTCGGATTCATCGAGAGGTTTCGCATCGATCCTCTATTCGTACCGCAACGCCTCGATCGGATCGAGCGCGGCCGCTTTCCACGCCGGATACCAGCCGAAGCCCGTGCCGATCAGAGAACAGACGATGAGGCCCGTCAGCGCCCAGCCCCACGGAAAGACCATGGCGATGTCGAGCCAGAGCGCGACGCCGTTGCCGCCGAGGACACCGAGGAGGATGCCGAGGATGCCGCCGAGCTCGGAGAGGACCACGGCTTCGAGCAGAAACTGCCGCACGATGTCGTCCTTGCGCGCGCCGATGGCTTTGCGGATGCCGATCTCGCGCGTCCGCTCCGTCACGCTCACGAGCATGATGTTCATGATGCCGATGCCGGCGGCGAGCAATGCGATCGCGCTGATGACGAACGCGCCGATGCGGATCGTGCCGGCGATCTGACCGAACGCGGAAACGAGAGTGTCGTTCGAGTAGACCTCGAAGTCGTTTTTCTCGCTCAGCTTCAGACCGCGCGCGGCGCGCATCGCGCCGATGGCTTTGTCGAGCGTCTGGTTGTACGTCGCCTGCGACATCGACTGAACGGCGATGTTCATCGAGCGGTTCGCGCCGCCGAAGTCGCCGACGAAGCGCGTGATCGGCACGATGATCATGTCGTCCTGGCTCTGCCCGAACGACGAGCCTTTCGCCGCGAGCACGCCGATGATCTGGAACGGTTTTTCGTTCACCTTGATGGTCTTGCTGATCGGCGTCTCATTCGGAAAGAGCTTCTTCTGGATGTCCGGACCGACCACCGTGACGTTCCGCCCGAGCGCGACGTCTTCCGGCGAGAGGTTGCGTCCGTAGCCGAGCGTGAAGCTGTTGGCGACGAGGAAGTGCTCGTTCGTCCCGACGATGGTGAGTCCCTGAATCTTGGTCCGTCCGTAGCTCGCGGGCTTGCCGCCGTCGAACATTTTGAAGCAGATCGCGTTCGCCTGTCCGTCCATCAGCCGCTCGAACTCGCGCCCTTCTGCGAGCGTGATGTCGCGGCGATTGGCGTACGTGTCTTCCGGATCGCTCGTGCTCATGGTCGGGTACTTCGCGAGCTGGAAGATGTTGCTGCCGAGGAAGCTGAGGCCCGACTCGATCGAGGTTTGAATCACGCTCAGCGCGGTCATCACACCGATGACGGAAAACACGCCGATCGTCACGCCGAGAATCGTGAGCGCGGAGCGCAGGCGGTTCGTGCGTAACGCGCTGAGAGCGATGCGGATGATCTCGGAGAAGTTCATGATTTCGGTTGCTGGTTGCTGGTTGCTGGTTGAGGGTGCAGCGTCGCAAGAGCGGCAATGCTGGCGCTGTCGTACCTTGAACCAGCAACCAGCAACCAGTAACTATTCATAACGCAGCGCTTCCACCGGATCGAGTCGCGACGCCGAGAACGCAGGCGCGAAGCCGGAGAAGATGCCGGTCAGCGTCGACACGAGCAGGCCCGTCATCACGAGTCCCACGGAGAATTGCATCGGGAACGACGGGAACGCCGCCGCGACCGCTGCGCAGAGCAGCCACGAAAGCACGAGTCCGATCACGCCGCCGACGAGACAGATCGAGACCGCCTCGACGAGGAACTGCAGCAGGATCGTGCGTCGCCGCGCGCCGACGGCTTTGCGCGTTCCGATCTCGCGCGTCCGTTCTTTCACGCTCACGTAGGTGATGTTCATGATGCCGATCGCGCCGACGAAGAGCGCCAGTCCCGTCACGAACAAACCCGCACCAGCGATGCCGGCTTTGATCGGACCGATCGTGCTGCGCAGCGCCTGCTGCTCATTGATTTCGAAATCGTTCTTCTGTTCCGGCTGCAGGCCGCGCACGCGTCGCATCGCGCCGGTGAGCTGATCCGTCGCGGCGGCCATTCGAGTCTTGTCGCGGACTTTCACGCGGATCGACGTATCGAGCCGCGCGCTGAACGCTTTCATGAACGCCTGCAGCGGCACGACGGCGTACGAGTCGAAGCTGAAGAGCCCGAGGAACGTTCCCTGTTTCGCGTACACGCCGATCACGCGAAAGGGCGTCCCGCTGATCATGACCGTTTTCTCGAGCGCGGGCATGTTCGGGAAGAGCGATTCGGCGACGTCGTACCCGAGGACGACGACGTTGCGGCCGCCGCGCGACTCGTGCTCGTTGAAGAAACGTCCTTCCTTGAACGACGTGGTCGACGTCACGAGAAACTCCTCGGTCGTCCCCTGCGTGTACACACCGCGCACTTCGTTGTCGCCGAACTTCACGCTGCGCGAAGTGGCGACCGTCGGCACCGCCGTGACGAGCTCGGAGTTCGGCGTGTCGGCAATGATCCGTTTCAGATCCTCGGCATAGCGCACGTTCATCGTGCGGCGGTTGCGATAGTTCCACCAGTCATCGACGTGATGCCACGGCCACTTCTCGACATAGAGAATGTCGTCGCCGATCACGGAGAGACTGCGCTCGAAGCCGATCTCGATGCCGCCGATTGCGGAGCCCATCAGCGTGACGGCGATGATGCCGATGATCACGCCGAGGGCGGTGAGCGTCGAGCGCATCTTGTGCGCGCGGATGACGGACATCGCGATGCGGAAGCTGTCCGTGAGCTCGAGGATGAGGTCGCGCAGGAACATGGAATTGGTTGTCGGTTGTCCGTTGTCGGTTGTCTGTGGCGTCCGTGCGAAACCGCACAGACAACCGACAACCGAGAACCGACAACAGCGATCAGCTCTCCCCTTCCTTCTCGATTGCCACCTTCATCCCGTCTTTCAGCTTGCGCGAGATGGCGGTGTAGGAGCCTGACACGACTTCTTCGCCGGGTTTGAGGCCGGTGCGGATCTCGATGAAGGTGTTGTCGGCGAGGCCGGTCTCGACTTTCTGCATGCGCACGGTCTCGCCGGTCTTCACGAACACGACGCGCTGCAGAGTGCGGCGCTGTGCGCGCTCTTTCGCTTTTTCCTGCGTTTCGTTCGTGACGTCGGCGCGGTTGTCGCCGCCATCGCGCGCCGCCTCTTTCACGCGCCGCTTCTCCTGCTCCTCGGGCGACAGATCGCTTCCGGGCGTACGGACGGTGACACTCTGGATCGGAACGGCGATGACACCGCTGACGGTCGCGGTCTCGATGTCCGCGGTGGTGCTCATGCCCGGCCGCAGCCGGACGGAACGATCGGGGATGCTGATCTTCACTTCGAAGTTCGTGACTTCTTCCTGCGTTCCGGCGTTGCGCGTGAGCGCGGTGCTGGCGATCTCGCGGACGATGCCGCGGATCTCGCGATCGGGATAGGCGTCGACGCTGATGCGCGCGGTGTCGCCGATCTTCACGTCGACGACGTCGTTCTCGTTGACGTTCACGCGCGCTTCCATCGAATCGAGGTCCGCGATGCGCATCACCTCGGTGCCCGCGAACTGGCTCGTACCGACGACGCGCTCGCCGATCTGGCTGGTGAGCAAGCTGATCGTGCCGGTAGTCGGTGCGTAGATCGTCGTCTTCGACAGGGAGTCGTTGATCTGCCGCAACGCTCCCTCGGCCTGCTGGATCTGGAACTGCGCCGTGTCGAGCGCGGCTTTCGCGCTGTCGTAGAGGGTCTTGGCGTTGTTGCGCTCCGAGTCGGAGATGAGGCCGCCTTCGAAGAGCTTCTGGATCCGCTTGTAGTCCGACTCCGCTTTCGAGAGCTCGGCACGGTTGCGGACGCTTGCCGCGCGCGCGCCGTTGAGCGAGGCCTGCTGCGACTCGACCTGTGCGCGATAGCTGTCCGGCTTGATGCGCAGAAGGAGATCGCCGCGTTTGACGAGCTGCCCTTCCTTGACCGGCATCTCGATGATCTCGCCGGAAACTTCGGGCGCGATCTTGACCTCGATCTCCGGCTGGATCTTGCCGGTGGCCGTCACGATCTCCGTGATGTTGGTGCGAAATGCCTTCTCCGTCGTCACGAGAGTTGGCTTCTCGCGCTTGCCCGAGATCATCTTCGCGGAGACCGCGGCGACGATCAGCAGAGCAATGACACTAAGGATGATGATTTTCTTCCGGGAACGCTTCGGCCGCTCACCCATGAACACTAACTCCCTGATTCATTATGAATGTGCATACGAACTGGGGCGAAAAAGTTTGACAATGGCGGTAATGAACAATGCCTGGACCCTGAAAATCCAGAAGTGGACGATCTGGATTGCGCTCATCGCGGTCATCTTTCTGCTTCGCCATCTGTTCCCGGTCATCTTTCTCACGTTCGTGCTCACGTACATCGCGAACACGCTCGTGAAGGCGATGTCGCGCCGCTTTCCGCGCCGGCGCGTGAACGTGGCTATCGTGTTCGTGCTCTTTCTCACGGTGTTGACCGGCGTGGGGGTGCTGGTCGTGCCGAAGATGTTCAGCGAGGTGCGGCAGCTCGCGGTGTTTTCGATCTCACGCGACACCACAGCGCCTCCGGCGCGTGACGGCGAGACGGCCATCGATCGCGAAACGCGGCGCTACGTCGATACGATCCTGCTCCGCCTGGTCGGTCCGGAGACGTTCCATTCGTTCGAACAGTCCGACGCCTACGCGGGGCTCCTGCAGAAAGTCGAGGACTCGATCCGCGGGTTCCTGCCGAGAGTGATCGCGGGTGTGCGGGAGTTCGTCAACGCGTCGATCGCGATCTTCTTTCAATTCCTGATCTCGATCGTGTTGTCGTTCCTCATTCTGTGGGACCTGCCGTCGCTGCAGCGGGGAATCCAGTCGCTGTCCATTGGCCGGACGGCCGAGGTTTACGAAGAGATCGCGCCGGGGATCACGGCGTTCGGGGTGATGCTCGGTCGCGCGTTCGAAGCGCAGACGCTGATCGCCGTCGTCAACGCCGTGCTGACGTCGATCGGCTTTCTCATCCTCGGCATCCCGTCGATTGCATTGCTGGCGACGATTGTGTTTTTCGCGTCGTACGTGCCGGTCGTCGGCGTGATGTTGTCGACACTGCCTGCCGCGCTCTTCGCGTTCAAAGCGGGCGGCATCACGCTCGTGCTGTGGCTCGTGGTGATGGTGCTGCTCGTTCACGCCGTCGAGGCGTACATGCTCAACCCGATCATCTACGGGCGGCACATGAAGATGCACCCGGTGGCGATCATCGTGATTCTGCTGGTGGGCGAGCATCTGTTCGGGATCTGGGGGCTGCTGCTGGGCGTGCCCATGGCCGCGTTCGTCTGGAGTTATGTGATTCAGGGGAGGGATGTGAAGACGAAGGCGGTGGGAGCGGCGCCGTCGTAATCACCCCTGGTCCGCAACGTACCTCTCATTCGCGATGGCCTGCTCCTCGGATGGATCGAGCTTGGTGCACTCGCGGGCTAGTCTGGAGCGGCGGAGCTTCGTCAAGTGCTCCTGAACGACAGTCTCAAACGTATTGCTCCGGTTCGGAAACACACCGTCCGCGATCAGCTGATCGATCGCAGCGAGCGTGCGCTTCTCCACGGTAATCGCGATCCTGGCTCGACTCATGGGCGACGCGAAGTTTGGAGTGCGGCGGCTACGGGAGGGTGTCTCAAAACTCGATTCGCGTCACTCCATGAATGAGGAGAGACGAACAGAATGAGTCGAGAGCTACGGGCCGACTACACAACGCAGTTTCTGTTTCCGCCGGCGCTGGAAGACTGGGTCAAGACAAATGATC
>DASYLL010000033.1:0-7390 GCA_036009605.1 Thermoanaerobaculia bacterium
CGCGCCCCCGAGGTCGTTTCGCTCGTGTGGAACGAGGCGCAATCGCTCGGCTACGCGCGCTACTTCATCAACAGTCCGTCGAACGCAGGCGTCACCGACGATCACGTCCCGTTGCTCGACGCGGGCATTCACACGATCGACGTGATCGACTTCGACTACCCGTCGCACCACACCCCCGACGACACCTTCGACAAGCTTTCCGCGCACTCATTGCAGGTGGTGGGCGATGTGGCGACGGGGCTGTTGACGTCGAAATAGGAGCGACGCTCGTCGCACCTACCGCGCGCGTCAACGGGTGCAGGGACGTCGCATGGCCACGCGGGTCGTGGGATCCATGCCACGACGAGCCTCTTCTCCCAGAGCCGCGACCAGTGCAGCTCCGAGTTTTTCCGAGGGGATCACTTCGAATCCGAGCCGCGCGTAAAACGGCCTGTTGAACGGTACGTCTCGAAAAGTCGTCAGCGTGACGGCTTCGAAACCCTGGATCGCAGCCCACTCGCACACCGCGACGACCAGCCGCTTGCCGAGGCCTCTTCGCGCGTGCTCCGGGTGTACATCCAGCTCTTCCAAGTGGGCTGAAGAGGGCTCGAGCACCTTGACCAGCGCGAATCCCACCGGCACAGCGTCTACGCGCGCGACCCAGAGTCGACCGCGCGAGAGGGCATCTGCCAGCACTTCGTGGGTGGTGATTTCCAAAATGTCGGATTCGCCCAGATGTCCAGCAAGGAGTTTGGCGGCAGCGGTCTCGATCGCCGCCAGAAACGGAAGATCGGATGGCTGCGCCGCGACAATCTCGTACACCGAGGACTCAACGGCGTCGGGAATTTCTCCTGTCGCCGCCATCGCATCCTGCGCGACGACCCCCTCGAGAGCACTGTGCACACGCGCTCGTAGCCGGGACTCGTCGTCGCTCGAGACGAGAACGGGCGATGCGGCCAGAGCCTTTCGCATGTCATTCGCGAAGGTAAAATGCGGCGGGCAGAGCTCGCACGTGGCGAGATGCGCCTCCACCTCGTCGTGCGTCATCGCCGTCAAGCGTCCATCGAGGTAGTCCCACAGTCGACGTACTACTGATTCGCAGTCGATGGGTCCGCGTGGAGCGTTTACCGAAGCAGCAGGTTGCATCAGATCTCCTTCCTGGTGGAGAGACGCGAATCGACGGACGCGTTCGACGGGGACTTTGCAGTCTCGAATCCTGCATCGCGCGCATACACGAAGAGTTCGTCCTGGAGCAGTCGCCGTCCGCGAAAGAGCCGCGAACGTACAGTGCCAATGGCAATTCCCAACACGAGTGCCGCCTCCTCGTAGCTCTGTCCTTCGACGTCGACGAGCACCACGGCGCCTCGATAGTGCGCCGGAAGGCTGTCCAACGCGCTATCGATGGCAGGACGCAGGTCCATGCGCTCGGCGATCTGCGCCACTCCTGATTGCTGCGCTTCCCAATGCGCCACGACGGTGGCGAGAGACTCGAGCTCCGGATCCTCATCGGGCGCTTGATCGTACCGCGCCTCACGGCTCATCGTTCGCAGGAACGCGTGGTGACACAGTGCAAATAGCCACTTCTTTGGATCCGCGCCCTCTTTGAACGTGTGCCATCCCCGAAGCGCGCGAAGGTAGGTCTCCTGCACGAGATCATCCGCGCTCACTTCATCGCGTGTGAGCGACCGAGCGAAGCGCGCGACATCGGCCAGGAACGGCATTGTCAGGCACTCGAACTCTTCCCGGTTTGCGGCAGTCGGGATCGCGGGTGCGTGCGATGTCGTCTTCGATAGCAGCGAATTGTCGCCGATCATGCACGCTCCGCGAGGGCTGTCCTACGCATTGTAGACGGCCGAGGTCGTCCGAGTTCCAAGGGCATCGCCCAACGACCACAGTGCGGCGCCTAGTAGAACCACGTCCTTGACGATGAACTGACCCGAGCCACCGAGGAATGGGAAGCCGAGCGAAGCGTCCCAGATCCCTGGCGCGGTCAGGAAAAAGCTCAGAGTGACGAGGAAGGTGCATACCGCGAGCGCGCTGCCCACCGCTGCGGCACGCGCGGAGATGGGACGCAAGGCGATTCCGATTGCCGCGACGATTTCGATGGCGCCGATCACGTTGGAAGTGCCCTGCATGCTCCAGACCGCGTACATCCAATGCAAGAGCGGGCTGCTCGTCACGAGCGCGCCGATGCCGGTCGCCTCCGCCGACGTGAATTTCAGCAGCCCGATCTCGAAGAGCACGATCGCGACGCCATAGCGTGCGATCGCCAACCCTGCGTGCGCGATACCGTCGACGATGCGACTGCGCCGCAGCTGGCAACGGAGGGCAGTAGAAGAAATCGCCGAGGAAGCCGGCGTTAGCGGATCTGCACTCGAGTGTGCATGGGCGGTATGCGTCATGAGAAGCGACCAGAGGAATGTGAACGGACGAAGCTGCGCAGTCGCGCACGATGGGACCACGCAGCAGCTAGACGGCGACCCCTGCGAGAGTTCCCGTCCGCGGTCAATTCGTTCGCGATCCCGTTCGCGGGAACTTCGATCCACTCGCGTGTCTAGCTCCCTCACATGAGGAAGCGGCAATTGCATTCGGCAATTGGCCGAATCGCACTTCGACACAGAGGAACGATGAGCCGATCATTTGTCGGTTCACATCACAACCGTCGCTGGCATCGATGGGCGCTGCTGCCCCTTCGCCTGCTGGTCGGTTACGGGTTCACCGTGCACGGCCTGGCGAAATGGAGTCGCGGCGTGGACAGTTTCGCACAGCTGCTGCGGGTGATCGGTGTGCCATTTCCAGCATCGACTGCATGGTTGGTGACGATGGTCGAGATCGTCGGCGGAATCGCGATCATCGTCGGCGCATTCGTGATGCTCGCGAGCATTCCGCTCATCAGCACCATGCTGGTCGCGATGTTCACGGTGCATCTGCGCTATGGCTTCAGCGCCGTACGAACGATCGGTCTTGACGCCTCGGGCCCGATCCTCGGACCGCCTGGGTACGAGCTCAATCTTCTCTACATCACCGCGTTGCTCGCGCTGGCTCTCGCTGGACCGGGCCCGCTGTCAGTTGACGGGCTTCGCGCTCGATCACTGGCGGCGCGACGTCGGAGGGAGGCGCAATGGTCCGGGGCGGCGTGACGCACCCCAACTATCTCGCGTGAGGGCGGCCCCTGTGCGAGGGAGATTGGTGCGAGGCCGATAGTCGCCGCGAGGCAGGCTCCGATCAGTGCGCGATACGTGAGTGCGACTGATCGATCGGCCATGACCGTCTCCTTGCATGAGGAGGTAGAAACTGATTGACTGATACCACGCGAACGGAACTAGCGGTCACGAACAGAAAAAGCGATTTGCGGTTCTCGGCGCTCGACTTCGGCACCCAGCCGCAGTCAATCGATGTCCGTGCTTCGGACCCATCGCGCGATCTTCGCGCATGCCGACACCAGCCGAAAAGCGCGCCCTCGTTTTTCTCTCCGCCGTGCTCTCGCTCGGCGCCGGGGTCCGCGCGACGAAGGCGCTCAGCGCCGAGCCGCCGCCGCCGAGTGCGGCCGCGCGAGCGGAGTTGCACCGACAGATCGTGGCCGTAGATTCTGCGGACTCCGTGGAGCGGATCTCGGGAGGGAAGAAACATCGGTCGAAGCGACCGGTTCGGGTGGGAATCTCGACGAGCGATGGATCGGATGCCTCTGTTCGTCCCGATTCCGCAACGAAGGGCAAACGGCGCAAGAAAAGCGCGAAGATTCTCGCAGATCCGTCCAGCCAATCGCGGGACCTCGGTGTATCACCCGGCGGCCCGGTAGACGTCGACCGGGCTCAGGAGTGGGAGATTCTCTCCCTGCCGAAGGTCGGGCCCGCACTTGCGCACCGGATTCTGGCGAACCGGGATTCACTGGGTCCATTCGGCTCGATCGACGAGTTGCGGCGCGTAAAAGGTGTGGGCGACGCGGTGGTCGATGCCATCACGCCCTACGTGACGTTCTCACTCCAACCGCGTCAATTCCGTGAGAAAGAGCGTGATGGGGTAGCACCGCGACGCGACGATAAGCGTCGTAAGCGCAGGTCTCCATCACAATAGTAGACTGGCAGCTTCCAACGACCCCCGCCCGGGTGGCGTCGCCGACGCCCCCCGGGCGCTGTTCCCCCCACCGAGAATCATGGCCGTCGCACCAGCAGCTCAAGCCGCGGGTGAGCGCATTGGTGATCTCCTCATGCGTGAGGGGCTCATCACGCGCGAGGCGTTGGACCGCGCGCTGCAGGAACAGAAGACCACTGGCATGCGGGTCGGCTACAACCTCGTGAAGCTCGGCTTCATCAACGAGGTCGAGCTCACACGCATGCTCGCTCGGCAATTCCGTATGCCGGCGGTCGATCTCACGAACTTCGAAGTCGACGCACGCATCGCGAAGCTGATCCCCGCGGAGCTCGCGCAGCGCCATCTGGTGCTGCCGCTCAAGCGCGAAGGTCGCACGCTCACCGTCGCGATGGCCGATCCGTCCGACCTCGGCGTCATCGACGATCTCAAGTTCATCACGCGCTACGACATCTTCCCGGTCATCGCCGGGGAGTACACGCTGCGCAACGCTGTCGACAAGCACTACGGCGAGAACACCGACGACGCGCTCCAGAACATCCTCAACGACATCGACGACGACGGCGATGTCGAAGTCGTCGAAGAGCGCGAAGAGGAAGTCAGCGCGAGTGTGCTCGCGGCGGCGATCGACGATGCACCGGTCGTGAAGCTCATCAACGGTATTCTGACGGACGCCGTGAAGAAGGGCGCGTCGGACATTCATTTCGAGTGCTTCGAGCACGAGATGCGTGTGCGCTACCGCATCGACGGCGCGCTCCAGGAAGTGATGAAGCCGCCCATGAAGCTCAAGGCGGCGCTCATCTCGCGCTTCAAGATCATGTCGAACCTCAACATCGCCGAGCGTCGCGTGCCGCAGGATGGGCGCATCAAGCTGAAGATCGGCAAGAAGGTCATCGACTATCGCGTGTCGACGCTCCCGACGCTCTTCGGCGAAAAGATCGTGCTCCGAATCCTCGACAAGGGGAATCTGACGCTCGATCTCGAGAAGTTCGGCATCGAGCCGCGCGCCGAGGCGGATCTGATGGAGGCGGTGGCGAATCCGTATGGCATGGTGCTCGTCACGGGCCCGACGGGCTCCGGAAAGACGACCACGCTCTACTCGGCGCTGTCGAAGGTCAACAACATCGACGTCAACATCATGACGGCGGAAGATCCCGTCGAGTACAACATCTTCGGGATCAACCAGGTGCTCGTGCGCACCGACATCGGACTGACCTTCGCGGCGTCGCTGAAGGCGTTCCTTCGTCAGGATCCGAACATCATCATGATCGGAGAGATTCGAGATCTCGAGACCGGCGGTATCGCCATCAAGGCGGCGCTCACGGGTCACTTGGTCATGTCGACGCTGCACACGAACTCCGCGCCGGAAACGGTCACGCGACTCATGGACATGGGGCTCGAGCCGTTCAACGTGGCCTCGGCGCTCAATCTGGTGCTGGCGCAGCGGCTCGTCCGAAAGATCTGCAACACGTGCCGAGCGCAGTACGAGCCGGATGCGATCGAGATGTCGGCGGCGAAGCTCAAGCCCGAGATGTCCTTCCGCGACCTCGCGTACACGGAGGAGGCGATCCAGAACATGAAGCGCATGGCGACCAAGGAAGCCGCGCCGATCGTGAAGGATTTCGACTTGAACACGAAGATCGGCGCGATGCCGTTCTTCCGCGGACGGGGCTGCGATGCGTGCGCCGGGACGGGGTTAAAGGGCCGCCAGGGCCTCTACGAGGTCATGATGATGACCCCGAAGCTGCGCAAGCTGGTCATGCAGAGCGTCGGCGCGGCCGAGATTCAGAAGGGCGCGGTCGAGGAAGGAATGCTGACGCTGCGCATGGACGGCCTGCTCAAGGTCATGAAGGGGATTTGCACCCTGGATCAGGTCATTCGCGAGACCGCCGCGTAGGCTCCCCAGAGCAGGGTTGGGGGGCCATCCGGCGCCCGGGTACGTCACCCTGCAACGCTCGCGTCATTCCCTCGTCTATAGGGGGTATCCCGTAGCCCGGATACCGCCACCTAAGCAGGAGTTACATGACCGCACCCGCCGCCAATACCGTCAACTTGCGCGCGTTGCTCGAGGAAATGATCGAGCGCGACGCTTCCGACTTGCACATTACCGCGGGTGACAAGCCGAAATTGCGCATCGATGGCGACATCACTGATGCCAACGTCGATGTGGTGTTGACCCCGAAAGACACGCTGCAGCTCGCGTACTCGATTCTCACCGAAAATCAGAAGAAGCGGTTCGAGACCGAGGACGAGCTCGATTTTTCGTTCGGCATTCAGAATCTCGCTCGCTTCCGCGGCAACTGCTTCAAGCAGCGCGGCTGCGTGTCGCTGGTCATTCGACAGATTCCCTTCAACATCCGCACGTTCGAAGAGCTCGGCCTGCCGAACGCGGTGTCGAAGATGGCGGATCGTCCTCGCGGGCTCGTGCTGGTGACGGGACCGACAGGCTCGGGAAAGAGCACGACGCTGGCGGCAATGATCGACAAGATCAATCGTGAGCGTCGCGGCCACATCATCACGGTGGAAGACCCGATCGAGTTCATTCACCGCCACCAGAGCTGCATCGTCAATCAGCGCGAAGTGGGAACGGACACGAAGAGCTTCTCGAACGCGCTCAAGTACTCGCTGCGTGAAGACCCCGACGTGATTCTCGTCGGCGAAATGCGCGATCTGGAAACGATGCAGGCCGCGCTGACGATCGCCGAAACGGGACACCTTTGCTTCGCGACGCTGCATACGAATTCGGCGGCCGAGGCGATCAACCGAATGATCGACGTCTTCCCGAGTCACCAGCAGGGGCAGGTTCGCGCGCAGCTCGCGTTCGTGCTCGAGGGGATCGTGACGCAGACGCTGTTGCCGCGCGCGAAGGGGCGTGGTCGTGCGATGGCGGCGGAGATCCTGGTGGTCACGCCGGCGATCCGCGCGCTGATTCGCGACAACACGATTCACCAGATCAACTCGTCGATGCAGGCGGGTAAGAAGTTCGGCATGCAGACGCTCAACGACTCGCTCTACAATCTGTACATGTCGCGCGAGGTCGTGCTGGATGAATGCCTGCGTGTGTCGGGCGATCAGAACGAGTTCCTTCGTATGATCGGCGAGGCGCCGTTGGAAGACGTTGGCAATGGCGATCCGCCGAAGATTGCCGGTCAGCACGCGAAGTACGCGGCCGCGGGCAAGCGGTAATCCGAATAGTCTAGGGAGCATACATGCCAACTTTTGCCTACACGGCACGAACGCTGAGCGGTGAGCTCAAGAACGCCACGATGGACGCTGCGAATCGCGACGAGGTCGTCGCGAATTTGAGGCGTCAGAAGCTCAT
>DASYLL010000034.1:0-16328 GCA_036009605.1 Thermoanaerobaculia bacterium
CGACGATCGCCAGCTCGATGAGTTGGGGATCGCGGTGAAGAAGTAGTCTCAGAGTCTCAAAGTCTCAAAGTCTCAAAGTCGCAAAGTCTCAAAGAGCGCGGCAACGACACTCTTTGAGACTTTGCGACTTTGAGACTCTGCGACTCCGTGTTCGCGCCAAAACCGCGAAAACTAGATCGCGTCGACGATCTCCGGCGACAGCCCCTTCCACTTCCGCAAATACTCCCGCCGGTCATTGTTGTACTTCGCGACCAGCTGGTTGTATTCGTCGAGTCTCCCCTGCCGCTCGTACATCTTTTTCGGCTGGAGGTAGTCGGCGTCGTCGATGCCCGGGACTTCGGTCGCCACGAGGTATCCGAAGTCCGGATCCTTCTCCCACTTGATGGTGCCCTCGGCGATCGCTTTCACGACGGCCGACGAGTGCTGGATCTTCACCTTCTTCGAGCCATCGGCCTTGCCGTCGCCGCCGATGGCGCCGGTGTTCATGAGGTAGACCTCCATCGGGCTGTCCTTCATGAGCTCGAGCATGCGATTGCCCTGGTAGGCATGCAGCAGCGGGAAGAAAGGATTCGTGCCCGGCACGCGCAGCGATTTGCCGGCTTCGGCCGCGCCGCCGGCGCTCGTGCCCTTCGTCTCGCCGAGCATGAAGTACGCCGCCGCGAGCGGACCTTCGAGCTTCGCCACCGCGGGGATGATGTTCTCGTTGCGGTTCAGGATCAGCAGAAAATCGGCCTTCTCGATCTCACGCGCATCTGCGGCGCCGGCAATGTCTTCCATCCGAATGACGGAGCGTCCGTTCGGCGTGTACGACGTGTCGAAGTAGTCGATCTTTCCTTCGTCGTTCTGCGAGACGTTCTCGAGATACGCATGCGGCGATGCGCACGCGTCGAAGATCGTCGGCTCGTCGTTCGGATTGAGGCCGAATGTCTTTGCGAAGCAACCGTTCTCGGTCGCGTACACCTTGCCGCCCGGCATCAGCGCGCAGAAGTCGTCCTGCACCGGCTGCGAATTGTTCTGCTTCGTGAACGTGGTGGTGGTTTTGCCCGTGCCGGACAGTCCGACGATCAGGCCGACGCGCTTGCGATCGCCGACCGGGATCACCTTGCAGCCCGCGTGCAGCGCCAGACCGCCGCGCTCGTATACGAGCTTGTTCCACATCCGCAGGCCGCCCTTTTTCGACTCGCCGAAGTAATCCGAGTTGAAGACGCGCGTGATGTAGTTCTCGAGATCGACCGCGATCAGCCGTTCATCCGGATACCCCTCGGCCTTCAGATTCGGCGTGTAGATAACCGTGAGCTGCGGCTCGAACGATGCGATTTCATCCGCGGTCGCCGGGTAATAGAGGATGTCCTGCATCCCGGCGATGTTCGCGTTGGCCTTCTCGATGATGAGGCGCGTGGCAACGCGATAGTCCGGATCGTTGCCGATGTAACCTTCGACGACGAGCATGTCGTGCTCGCGAATGTAGTCATCCTGCAACTTCGCCACGCGTGCGTACTCTTCGCGGCTGATCGTTTGATCCGAGTGCTGCTCGGGAGTGTCGGTCGCGACAAACGTCGAGCCTTTCGAGCGCGAGACGACGCGCGTGCCGACGTTCACATTGCCGAACTCCGTTGGCCGCGCGTTCGGCATCTCATTCGTGAACTCGCGAAGCTGTTCCGGAGTGGGATTCCAGACGACCGATTTCGGCTCGACCGGGAGCGTTTTCCCATGCGACGAGGTGTGGAGGGACGTTGTTCCAGCCGCGGGCGTATTCGTGGCGCTGACCAGTTCGCTCATGTAGGGTCCTTTTCGAATGAGTTCCGAAAGCGATTTCGAGTGGGTCAGGCAAAGATCAAGCCGGACCGCCGGAGGCGGCGGATTCTACAGCAAAATAGAACCATGAATGACGTCGCGCTCGTCGCTTTCCGCACTCGCATCACGGGAGTCTTTCCCGCGCAGATCCGCGCCTCCGTGGAGTCGCTCACGGACGAGCAACTCTGGTGGCGCCCGAACGAAAAATCGAACTCGATCGGTAATCTCATTCTCCACCTGACCGGTTCGCTCAACCACTTCCTCAACCGCAACCTCGGCGGTCTCGCATTCGACCGCGACCGCGACGCCGAGTTCGCCGAACGCCGCACTCTGCCGAAAGCCAGAGTGCTTGCGCTGTTCGATGAGATGGTCGCGAATGCCGTCCGCACGTTCGATGCGATCACACCTGACCGTCTCGATGCACCATCGCCTGAGCCGGCCATGCACGCGTACGTGCTCGAAGACCTGCTGAACATCGCGATCCATGTCTCAACGCATACAGGTCAGATCGTCTGGATTGCGAAGATGCTGAATGAGGGCGCGCTCGACGAAGTGTGGATCAAGAGTCATCGCGCTGAAGGCGCGTGGAAGAAGCGGACATGATGCGAATTGCAGTCGTAGGCGCGGGCGGCGTGGGCGGGTATTTCGGCGGACGCCTTGCCGAGACGGGAAACGATGTCACCTTCATCGTGCGCGGTGCGACGCTCGATGTGTTGCGCACGAAAGGGCTGCGCGTCGACAGCGCCCTCGGCGATCTCACGATTGATCGCGTCCGAGCAACCGACGATGCGTCGACCGTCGGTCCCGTCGACGCGATCCTCATGGCTGTGAAAGCGTGGCAACTCCCGGACGCTGCCGCGGGCGTGCAACCGATGATCGGTCCCGACACGCTCGTCATGCCGCTGCAGAACGGCATCGACGCGCCGGAGATCCTCGCGGACATCGTCGGTCGCGATCATGCGATCGGTGGTCTCGCGGCGATCGTCAGCTACCTCGCAGCACCGGGTCACGTCATTCATGCCGCGTCGGAACCGCTGGTCATGCTCGGAGAGCTCGACAACCGCCGCAGCGAGCGCGTCGAGCGGCTGCGCGAAGCATTCGAGAACGCCGGCGTGAACGCCCAAATCCCGCCAGACATCCATCGCTCGATGTGGATGAAGTTCCTCTTCATCGCCACGCTCAGCGGCATCGGCGCGCTGACACGCGTGCCGATCGGCCTGTGGCGCGAAGACGGAGACGTGCGCGCGATGGCCGACGCCTCACTTCGCGAAGTGCTTGCTCTCGCGACCGCGCGCGGCATCGACCTCGGCGACGACGCACTCGAGCGCACCTGGCGACACTACGACGACCTCGCGCCTGAATCGACATCGTCGATGCAGCGCGACATCATGGAAGGCAAACCGTCCGAGCTCGATGCGCAGATCGGCGCGGTCGTCCGGCTGGCGCACGAGAGCCGTGTCGCAACGCCCGTCTCCTCGATGATCTATCGCGCGTTGCTGCCGCAGGAGCGGCGCGCTCGCGGGTTGTAATACCATGCCCGCCATGACGCAGGCCCCGCTCGACGAGCAGGATCATCCCGCTATCGCCGAGGCGAAACGTGTTTTGGAAGTGGAGGCGGCGGCGATTCTTGGACTCGTCCAACACCTCGATCACACCTTCATCGCCGCCGTGGAGCTCGTGGCTGAGTGCAAAGGCCGCGTCGTCACGATGGGCGTCGGCAAGTCCGGCATCATCTGCAAGAAGATCAGCGCGACCCTCGCGTCGACCGGCACGCCCTCCTTCTTCATGCATCCGACGGAAGCGATTCACGGCGACCTCGGCATGCTCGTACGAGGAGATGTCGTGCTCGCGATTTCGAACTCGGGCGAGACGGAAGAGCTGGTGCGGCTGCTGCCGAGCATCAAGCGCGTCGGTGCGGAGATCATCGCCATCACCGGCAACCCGACGTCGACACTCGCACGCGTCGCCGACCATCATCTGAACGCGTCGATCTCGAAAGAAGCGTGTCCGCTCGGACTCGCACCGACGGCGTCGACGACTGCGACTCTCGCACTCGGCGACGCTTTGGCGATGGCGTTGCTGGTGCGGCGCGGCTTCCAGGAAGAAGACTTCGGCTTCCTTCATCCCGGCGGAAAACTCGGCAAGCGGTTCCTGCGCGTACACGAGTTGATGCATCGCGGCGATGACGTGCCGCTCGTCCGCGAGCACACTGGCATGCGCGATGTGATCTACGAGATGTCGAGGAAAGGCTTCGGCATCGCGGCCGTCACGAATGAAGGCGGCATTATGCAGGGAGTGATTTCCGACGGCGACCTGCGGCGCCTTTTGTCGCAGGATGAGTTGGTGGTTCGCAAGACCGCGGCGGAATCAATGAAGCGCGATCCTGTCACGATCTCCGGCAACGAGCTCGCCTCGGCCGCGCTTCAACTGATGGAAGAACGGAAAATCACATCGCTTTTCATCGTGAACGAGGAGCAGCGAGTCGAAGGTATCATTCACATCCACGATCTGTGGGGTCTCGAACTCTTCTAATGAACGACGGAAAAGTAGTGTTGCGTTATCGCGACGGCCGCACCGAGCGGGCCACGCTGGAGCCGATCGACTCCACGCGCGAGGTCCTGACCGTGCGCCGCGACGAAGGGGGAACGGAAGAAGTGCCGTTCTCCGAGTTGAAAGCCGTGTTTTTCCCAAAGGCGCACGAGGACGAAGAGCTCGAGGTCGCCGCGGGACTGCAGATCGCCATCGAGTTCAACGATGGCGAAGTCATCCGCGGGACGGCGCACTACAACCCCGAACGCAACGGCTTTTTCCTCTTCCCGCTGGATCGGAGCAAAAACGACCGGATCTTTGTTGTCAACTCAGCAATCGTATCGATTGAAGTGACTTAGCCGATCAAGGCGCGGTCATTGCTGAGGTTCATGACCATGAAAAGATCTGTTCTCGTGCTGATCAGTGTGCTTCTCGCGGCGAGTGTTTCCGCCGCGCCTCTCGAGCTCGACCGCGCGGCCACCGCGATGTCCGGCATGGAGGCCAGCTTCACCCATCACTTCACCGCCAAAGGTTTCAAAAAGAGCCAGGTCGAGACCGGCTCCGTCGTGTTCGGCACGCTCCCGGCGATGCGCTGGACCTACACGAAACCCGAGCAGAAGCTCTTCGTCTTCGATGGCAGCAACACGTGGTTTTACGTTCCCGGCGACAAGCAGGTGACCGTTGCACGCGTCGATGACACGAAGAAGCGCGAGCTTCCCTTTCTGCTCCTCGGCGACTCAGCCGCGCGCGCGAAGTACTTCACCGTGAAGGAACAGAAGAGCGGCAACAACGTCGTGACGACGCTGCAGTCGCGCAATGCGTCGGCGCTCGTGAAGAGCGTTACCGTAACGATTGCACCGTCCACGCATCTCATCCAGCGCATCGAGTACGCCGACCGCGAGGGCAACCGGACCTCGTTCGACTTCTCGGGATATCATCGCCGCGCCGCATCCGCGGACACGTTCAAGTTCGCGCCGCCCGCGGGCGTGCAGGTGATTCGCGCGGATTAGCGCGGGTTCCGCGCGGTTGTCGGTTGTCGGTTCTCAGTTGTCTGTGCGGTTCCGCCTGGGCGACACTGCACGGACAACCGACAACCGATCACTGACAACTAAAATCTCGGAGAGATTTTCTATGGCACAAGAGTTTTCATTCGACGTGGTCTCCAAGACCGACATGCAGGAAGTCACCAACGCGATCCTGCAGGCGCAGAAAGAGCTGGCGCAGCGGTTCGACTTCAAAGGCAGCAAGAGCTCCATCGAGCAGACTGCCGAGGAGCTGATCCTCGTCAGTGATGACGAGGGAAAGCTCATCAGCCTCAAGGACATCCTCGAGACCCGGCTCGTGAAGCGGAAGGTGTCGCTCAAGTCGCTCGACTACGGCAAGATCGAGCAGGCCGCGGGCAGCACCGTGCGGCAACGCGTGAAGATCGTGCAGGGCATCGAGACCGAGAAGGCGAAGGCGATCGTGAAGACGATCAAGGACGCTAAGGTCAAAGTCCAGGCGTCGATCCAATCCGATCAGGTGCGCATCGTCGGCCGCAGCAAAGACGATCTGCAGCGCGCGATGACGCTCTTGCGGGAAACCGATTACGGCATCCCTCTCCAGTTCACCAACTACCGCGGTTGAGCTATCCTTCGCGGCGTGACAGCTCCTCGGACACTCAACGGGCAAACGGCGTACGCCGAGCGCCTGCTCGATCTCGTCGCTCCGAAAATGGAGATGGTGGAGGAGGAGCTCCGCCGCAATTTCCGCTCGAAGATCACCACGATCCAGGACGTCGGCGAGCACATTCTCGGTGGCGGCGGCAAACGTCTCCGCCCTGCCCTGCTCCTGCTCGTGTCGCGCATGCTGCGCTACGACGGCCGTCGCGACGTGGTGTACGGCGCGGTCGTGGAGTTCATTCACACGGCCACACTCGTCCACGACGACATCATCGATGAAGCGGACGTGCGTCGCGGACGCACGTCGATCAACTATCGCTGGGGCAACGACCTCACGGTCCTCGTCGGCGACTATCTCTACGCGCACTCGATGGCCATGGCGCTCGCCGAGGGGAACCTCGACATCCTGCGGCTGCTGTCGGATGCGACGATCAAGATGATCGAAGGTGAGATTCTCGGCACGGAGCAGAACGGCCGCGCCGATCTCTCGGTCGACGACTACTTCGACATCGTCGGCCGCAAGACTGCCGCGCTGTTCGGCGCGACGTGCCGCATCCCCGGCTATCTCGTCGACCTACCCGAAAGCCACGCCGACGCCCTCTACACCTACGGCTACAACCTGGGTGTTTGCTTCCAACTGATCGACGACCTGCTCGACTTCACCTCGAGCACCGAAGTCCTCGGCAAGCCCGCGCTGTCGGATCTTCGCGAAGGCAAACTGACGCTGCCTCTGATTCTCGCAACGCCACACGCTACGACGCGCGAGCGCGAGCTCATCACGCGCGTGGCTGCACGAAAGTCATTCGATGGCGCCGATCCCGCGGAGATTCTCGCGATCGTGCAGCGCTACGACACGGTCGATCAGACCCGCGAAATCGCCCGCGACTACGCAACGCGCGCGCGACTGGCGCTGGAGCCGTTCTCGGCCTCGCCCGCGAAGGAGACGCTGGATATGGCGTTGGACTTCGTGATGGACCGGGAAAAATAGCTCGCTTCGCGCGCTATTTTTCGTTGTCGGTTCTCGGTTGTCGGTTGTCTGCGGAGCATCGCACGGGACGGTCGGTTGCGCGACACGGCTTCGCGCTTGCGGTCTTCGCAAACTGCGAGGTACACGAAGGGGTCGCTCATCTACATGCTGCTCGCTTACTCCAGGGATGAACGAGCCGATCTCTCGATGAACCAGAAAAGGATTCTTGCCCGTCTCGTGAAGGGGGAGCTCAAATGAAGAAAGAACTGTTCGACGATCTCGTCACGCGCGCGCTGCTCGTCGTTGCATCAAAAGCGCCGAAGGTGGTTGCGAAGGCACTGGCTGAAGCCTCCCGGCGCGGGCTCTAGCTCCACAGACAACCGAGAACCGACAACGAGATGCTCTCTACGAGAGCATCTCCATGATCTCTGCCATCCCTGCGCGGGCGCGCGTGCGGATCGGGTCATTCTCCTCACCCGACAGGCGGATCACTTTGTTGTACTGCTCGATGGCGCGTGTGTAGTCGCCGAGGCAGCGGTGGTAGATCTCGCCTTTGCAGAACTTGGCCTCGAGGTTGAGCGGGTCGAGCTCGAGGATCTTGTTCAGGAAGATCATCGCCGTGTCGTACTTCTCTTCCTCGAGCGCCATGCGATAGCGGAGACGGTAGAGCGTGATGAGCTCTCCGTTGCGCGGATCGATCCACGCGCCCGGCAAGTACGTGCGCAGGGTGGAAAGCAAACGGTTGTGAATCGCCGGCGTTGCCGGCTGAGGCGGGCTCGAGCGCTTCACCTGAATTCTCTGCCGCATTCACACCCTCCCGTTCACGGTGACTCGACTGAACATAGTTTAGGTTGGCGAAGGCTGATCGTCAAGACGTTGACCATCAAGTTGTTGACGGTCACTCCTCTGCTACCATCACGCACCATGCGCATCGCGGTGTATCCCGGCTCGTTCGATCCGCTCACGAACGGACATCTCGACATCATCCGCCGCGCCGCGCGGCTCTTCGATCGCGTGTCGGTGGCCGTGCTCGAAAACGAAGGCAAGTCGCCGCTGTTCTCCGTGCCGGAACGGATGGAGTTGATCCAGCGCTGCACCGACGGCATCGCCGGCATCGAAGTGCATTCGTTCTCCGGACTGCTCGTCGATTTCATGCGTCGCGTCGATGCGAGCGTCGTCGTGCGCGGCATTCGCGCGGTCTCGGACTACGAGTACGAGTTGCAGATGGCGCTGATGAATCGCGAGTTGTACGAAGGCGCGGAGACGATCTTCATGATCCCCGCGGTCGAGTACACATTTGTTTCCTCGCGCCTCGTGAAAGAAGTCTTCCGCCTCGGCGGCGACGTCGCGCATCTCGTTCCGGCGCCGGTGCTCGATGCATTGAAACGGCGATTGCCAGTCGCGAAACCTTAGCCCATCTGGCAGCCGTACGTGCCCGGGCGGAGCAACCAGCGCGGCCGGCCGTGCCGGCTAAGCGTCGCTGCGCGGGTCGAGAGCTTCGCGCAATCGTTCGCCTACGATGTTGAACGCGGCGACGGTCGTGAAAATGGCCATGCCGGGGAACAGAACGAGCCACCACGCGTAGTCGATGTGCTCGCCTGCCGACGAGAGAATGCTGCCCCATGACGCGGTCGGCAGCGGCACGCCGAGTCCGAGGAACGAGAGAGCGGATTCGGTGAGGATAGCGGCGGCGACACCGAAGCTCGCGGAGACGATCACTGGCGCGAGCGCGTTCGGCAGCAGGTGACGAAAGATGATTCGTCCGTCGCGAGCGCCGCTCGCGCGCGCGGCCTGCGCGAACTCGAGCTCGCGGATGCGCAGGAACTCGCCGCGTACGTAACGAGCCTCGCTCGTCCACGACGTCAACCCGAGGGCAATCATGATGGTCATCATCGATGGCTTGAACAGCGCGACGATGCCGAGGACGAGGAAGAGGAACGGAAAGCAGAGGACGACTTCGATCGTGCGCGAGACGATCCAGTCGGCGAAGCCGCCGTAGTATCCGGCGATCGCACCGAAGAACGATCCGACGACGAGCGCGATGAGCGTTGCGAGCAAGCCGACCGTGAGCGAGACGCGTGCACCGTGAATCATGCGGGCGAGCACGTCGCGGCCGAGATCGTCGGTGCCGAGAAGATGTTTGCGGCTCGGAGACTCGAGGCGCGAGCCGAGCTCGATCGTGTTCGGTGAGAACGCAATCGGCGCGATGACTTTGGGGATCGCGGGCAAAGCCGGACGATCGATGTCGGGATCGTCGACCCAGAAATCGACGAGTGCGGGCGACGTCCAACCATCCGCACTCTTCGCGAGCAGCGGCTTGCGATTGGCGAGCAGCGGCGCGAGCAGCGCGAGCAGCGTCATCAACGCGACATAGAGCAACGCGATCATGGCGAGCTTGCCGCGGCGGAAGCGCAGCCACGTCAGTCGCGTCACGCTCCCTCCCCCAGCCTCACGCGCGGATCCGCAAACGCGTAGAGGATGTCGGCGAGCAGTCCCGCGAGCAGCGTGAGCACGGCGGTGATGACCGTCAGCCCCATCACGGTCGGGTAGTCGCGCGAGAGGATCGCGTCGTAGTAGAGCAGCCCGATGCCATCCCATTGAAAGATCTGCTCGACGATGACGCTGCCGGAGAGCAGATACGGGATGGTGATGCCGAGGAGCGTGATGAGCGGCATCAGCGCGTTGCGAAACGCGTGACGCCAGAGCACAGCGATGTTTCCCGCGCCTTTCGCTCGCGCGGCGACGATGAAGTCCTGACGGATCACTTCCGTGACCGCGGACTTCGTGAAGCGCGCGAAGATCGCCAGCTGCGCGTACGTCATCGTGATCACCGGCAGCACCATGTGCCGCGCGCGATCGAAGAACTGCTGCGATGTGGTCATCTCCGAGTAGTCATTCGACGTCATGCCGAACAACGGCAGCACGTTGAGCTTCACCGCGAGCCATTGCATGAGCAGCAGCGCAACCCAGAAACTCGGCAACGAATAGAGCAGAAAGAAGCCGACGGCGGACGCGCGCTCGGAGAGTCGTCCCGATCGTGTCGCGCTCCACAGTCCGATCGGGATTCCGATGAACGCGGCGAGCAGGAACGCAGCAGTGTTCAGTTTGAATGTCGCCGGCAGCTTCTCGGCAATGCGTGTGCGCACGGGACGGCGGTCGATGATCGACGTGCCGAAGTCGAACGTGACGGTGCCGCGCAGCCAGTAGAGGTATTGCACCGGAAGCGGGCGATCGAGATGGAACTCTTTGCGGATCGATTCGAGAACGGCGGGCGGAATGCTGTTCGAGCCGCTGCGGCCGATGAAGAACGAGATCGGATCGCCGGGAACGCTGTGAATCAGCGCGAACGTGGCGACGGTGATGCCGAAGAACGTCAGGACGGCGTACAGCAGCCGGCGGATGACGTAGGTGGTCATGAACCGGCAGGCGCCGCGGTGCGTTTCGGATCGGCGATCCACCAGCCGAGCTCACCGGGATACCACCCGAAAAGTCCGAGGCCGCGGCTGGAGACGACGTTGTGCACGCGCCTGTTGATACCCCACTTCGCCGATACCTGCACCACCCAGGTGTACGGCTGATCCTCCGCGAGGATCTCGTGCAGTCGCCAATACAGTTCTTTGCGCTTCGCCAGAACCAGTTCCTGCCGGGCCTCGACGATGATCCGATCCGCCTCGGGATTCGAATAGAAGACGAAGTTCTGCCCGTGATCCGGGATCTGCGACGAGTGGAAGATCGCGTATGGATCGGGATCGGCGTCGAGGTCCCACGACAGATACGCGCCGTCGTAGTTGCCGGCGAACAGTCGCTGAATCGCGGTGGTGCCGTCGATCATCACGAGGTCGACCTGCGCGCCGATCTTGCGCAGCTCCGACTGCGCCATCTGTCCGACCTGCTGCGCGGTCGCGCTGCCGGTCATGATCAGCAGCTCGATGCGGAACGGCTTGCCGTCCTTGTCCATCACGCCGTCGGCATTGGTGTCGTTCCAGCCGGCCGCGGCGAACAGGTCCTGCGCGGCCTGCAGGTCGTAGCGGATGACAGGAACGGTTGGGTTGTACGCCCAGTCATCCGGCGTGAACGGGCCGGACATCGCGCGCGCGGTGCCCTGGAAAATCGTCTGGATCACGGAGTCGATCGGAATCGACATCGAGATTGCGCGACGCACGCGTTTGTCGCTCAGCAGCGGCCTGCGGTTGTTCCAGGCGATGTAGTTGTAGTTGAGCGAATAGAAGCGCTCGAAGTTGATCGTACGCGTGAGCTGCGGATTGTTGCGCTCGCGCAGCCAGGTGTCGGACGGCACGAGGGACTCGTCGACGTCGCCGCGCCGCAGTGCGTTGAACGCGGTGGCGTGATCGTTGAGCACTTTGAAGACGACGGTCTCGATGTGCGGCCGCTCGCCCCAGTAGTCTTTGCGCCGCTGCAGCACGATCTCTTTGCCGACGTCGCGACGCACGAGCGCGTACGGACCGTTGCCGACGGCGCGCGTGATGAAGTCTCCCGCGAAATCACCGACGGAGTAGACGTGCTCCGGGAGAACGAAGACGTCATTGAAGCGAATGAGCTGCGCCGCGAGCCGCTGCGTGAACTTCACCTGCACGGTGTGATCGTCGATGGCGCGCGTCTCATTCGGATCGAGACTGGCGAATGCATCCTGCGACTGCACGGCCTTCGTCTTCGGATCGGCGATCTTCTTCAGCGTGTACACGACGTCGGACGCGCGTACTGGTTTGCCATCGGAGAACGTCGCATTTTTGTTGAGCTCGAAAACGTACGTCAGGCCGTCTTCGGAGATCTCCCACGAACCCGCGAGGCCGGGCATCGGCTGCAGGTTGCGGTCGAGCTGGACCATCGGCGTGAAGAGATAGTTGGCGACGTAGCGGTCGTAGCGCGTGGCCATGACGACGGGATTGAGCGTCGTGATGTCGAGCGCGATGCGCCGCACGAGCGTGCCGCCATCCTGCGGTGTGTTGGGATCGAGAGGCGCGGCGGAAGTGGTCGCGACCGGCTTCTCACGCTGCCCGCATGCGAGGCACAGCAACAGCAGGAATGCGATGAGTGCCCGCGGTCTCACGCGAGCGATTATACAGACGCGCCCGGATCGGCCCTCGCCCCGCTTGCGGGGAGAGGGTGGCCGAAGGCCGGGTGAGGGGATTCACTCGAGGGAACCCCTCATCCGCCTGCGGCACCTTCTCCCCTCTCACGAGGAGAGAAGGCCAGGGGCAGCTACTTCGCGGATGCCGTGGCTACGTTGTAGTGCGCATCCGTCGCGCGCACGATCACGAACTTCCCATCGACGTCCTTGCGGTTCAGTCGGAACGTCTCGCTGCGTGAGTCCGAGATGCCGTCGATCGGCGTGACGCGGATCCACTTCTCGGCATCGGCCGAATATTCGACGCGGCCGATCGGCGAGAGCTCGTCCGTGATGTTCACCACGATCTCGTTCCCCTCGGAGCTCACGGCGATCTTCGGCGACGTGTTGTCGACCTGGAACTCGACGCCTTCCTTCACGTCGCTGAGCGCCATCTCGGGATTGTCGGTCGCATCCGTCGCGGTGAGGCGCAGTTCGTAGCGGCCGTCGGGCAACTGTGACGTGTCGAAGTTCATCTGGTTCTCTTCGATGTTGTCGCGCAGGCGGAGCCAGGTCGTGCTGCCTTTCGCACGGAACGCGACGGAGTAGCGCAGCGAGTCGCCGTTGTCATCGGTGGCGCGCCACATCACGGTGCGGAAGCCTTTGCGGAACATCCGCTTGCCGGGATCGGTGCCCACGCGGTCGCGCGGAGTGTCGAGGCTCGTGAAGATGCCGTACTCGTCGGGATTCGTCGCTTCGACGACCTGCGGCGCGGAGGGATACGCGCTGCTGATGAAGATCACGGCCGGGTCCTGCACCGCGATGCTGTCGATCGACGGCGCGACGTTGCGATTCATGAACGCGACCGTGACGCCGTCGATCGCCGCGTCGCTGGTCGGCTTCGGCATCGTGAGTTTCCACTGGATGTATCGCGCCGGCGGCGTGTTGATGTTGCCGTCGAGCGACGTCTGTGGCGCGCTCCAGTTGCTCCACGTCGCATCGGGCGTGCGCGTGTTGCCGCTGCGGAACGCGAGCGCGACGTTGCCGTTCGCGAGGTTGCGTCCTTCGACGCGATAGTTGCCGAAGCGCGAGAAACGCTCGACGTCTTTCGCGGACGAGCGGAACTCGGCCGTCGGCGACGGGCGCGCTTCCATGCGATACACGGCGCCGGAGTTCGTCGTCGTGATCACGGCGGTGTTGCCCGATCCGGAGACCGAAACGATCTGTTTCTCCGGCACCGTGCCGAGGAGCGAGAGCTCTTTGTTGCGCAGTTCGTAGATGCGACCGTTCGGACCGGTCGCGAAGAGAATCGAGCCATCGCTGCCGCCGCTCACGCCATAGACCATCTCGCGATCGAACTTGCGCGCGGTCTCGACGAAACCATCAGGCTCGATGCGGTAGATCTCGGATGCACCCGACTGTGCGGCTGCGGTCGCAGCGCTGTCGTCGAACGAGAACGACACTTCGACCGTCGGTTCTTCTTTCTTCGCTTCGCCCGCGGTCGCGGTACCGGACTGCTGTTGTTGCGTGCCGGTGGGCTTCGTCTGCGTCTTCGCCGGCGCGGCCGAAGGAAGAACGTTACTCACGCCAGCGGCCCACGCGGTTCCGCTCGGATCGATGTAGATCGAAGAGATTTCGTTGAGCTGCGATTCGAACAACGCGATGGCGGAACCGTCGCGCGCGATCTGGTAGATGCGGCCTTTGCCTGATCCACCCGCGAGCACAACGCCGTCTTTGCGCACTGCGATCGAGCGAATGTGCGTGTCGGCGGAATCGTAGAGAACCGTCCCCTCGCCTTTCGCGTTGACGCGGAACAGTTTTCCTTCGACGCCGGTGGCGACGAGCACGTCGTTGCCCGAGGTCTCGAGATCCCAGATGTACGCCTGCTTCGGATCGAACCAGTCGGCGTGCTTGCCGGTCTCCGGATCGACGCGATAGATCTTGCCGTTCGGCGACGTGCCCGCGAGCAGCGCACCGTTCGCGAACGTCACTGCGTAGATCTCGGGCTCGGGCGCCGTGAAGAGGAGCTTCAACTCATCGCCGCGCAGTCGATAGACCTTGCCGTCGTTGCCGGTGCCGAAGAAGCGATCGCCGTTCGGCGCCGTCGTCTGTGAGAGCACGAAGGGATCGGTGAACGTGGCGACTTTCTTCATCGCCGGAGCAACGCGCAGCTCACCGCGCGACGTCACCGCAAACCCTTCCAGTTCACCAGCCAGATACTCCTCGGCCGCGGTCAGTCGCCAGAACTGCGGAGCGACGGCCAGAGCGTTCACTGCGAAGAGCAGTGCCGAGGTCACATAAAGAAATCGGCGCATGAATGTCCTTTCAAGAAAAGCGGCGGCCCTTCAGGCCGCCGTCATCATCGACGGCCTGAGCTCGTCGCGCCACAACAAATCATGAAACGTTGGATCAAAGGGTGGGCTGCACGTCGATGTCGATCTTCAGCGCGCCGTCGACGATGTAGCCGAGGGTCTTTGCGCTCTGTCCGGCGGGATGGTATTTCACGGCCGCCTGCAGACCGTTCGACGTGTCGGCGGAAACGACGGCGCGCATCGACGGCGGCAGGTTCGGGAGATAGACACCCGAGGTGACTGCGCCTTCGCCGGTGGAGTAGAGCGCGACGGTGAGATCGGTGGACGGACGCAGGCGCGCGAGCACGCCGAGCACCTGATTGAGCGTGCGCGGATCGGGCGGGACGAGCGTGAAGTCGATGGCGTTCATCACGGAGCCGCTGCCGACGAGCAGGTACGCGCTGCCTGCCGGCTGATCGTCGGGGATGCGCACGTCGAACATTTCGACGAACGGCTCGCCGCGGAACGGCTTGAGCACGGTGCGCACTTTGACGAGATCGCCGGGCGCGATCTTGCCCTTGTCCGGCGTGACGAGCGATGCTTCCATCAGCTTGGCGATGCGCAGATCGTCATCGTGGCGGAGAGTGATCTTCACGCTCTCGATCTCGGTCGGCGTGAACTCGTTCGACATCAGATAGCCGGCGACGACTGCCAGATACTGCGGGATCGACTGGCGTGCCTGCTGGCCCGCCCATCCTTCGCGCAGTTTGATCGGCTCGTATCCTTTGAGCCGGATCTCGCCTTCCATCATGACCGTGCGCTCGCCGGCCGCGCGCTGCGCGTTGGCGACGACGGAGTCGGTGACCATCGCCAGCATCAGCGGCGAGAGGTGCGAGTGCCGGACGACGTTGACGTGAAACGTTTGCGTGGGACCCGAGCCGTTGAGAATGACTTCGACCGGGATCATGTCCGGCTTCGCGCCGAGCGTTCCCATGATGCCGGCGGCGCGATCCTGCTGCAGCACGCCGACGATCGGGCCGGTGTTCGAGAACTTGAAAGAGTTGGCGAGGCTGGGGAGCACGGTCACGACTTCCGACGTCGCCATCGGGAAGTTGATCTCGCCCATGTCGAGGAACGGATGGCCGAATGCGTAAACGTGATCGCCGTCGAGGTACGTCACGGTTCCGCTGGCTGCGACGTTGAAGTCACCGGTGAGGAGAACGGCACCGACGGGATCACCGGGTGCGAACATCGTTTTCTTCGGAGCCGTGGTGGAGGTCGAGGTCGACGCGGTGCCGCTCGGAACGGCGACGAAGCCGAGCTGTTCGAAGTACGGAGAGAAGCGCTGGATGGTCTCGGCGGAGAAGCTCGAGACCGACATCGGAAGCGCGATGCGACGGACGCCACCGGTGGTGCTCGCCGGGACCGGCGCCATGTCTTTGATGAGTTTCTCGAACGCTGCGTTCGTGTCGAGCTTCGAGATCGCGCCGAGCATTTCGTTTGCGCTCATGCGCGGCGTTGCGCCGGCCGGCGATGCGCCCTGCGGTGCGCGCACGCGGCCGCCGATGCTGAGCATCTCCTCGATCGGCGTGATGCCGGCGACGGGCTCTTTCGAAAACTGCCACGAATACGCGAGCGCGCCGATCACTTTGCCGTCGATGAAGATCGGCGAGCCGCTCATGCCGGCGATGACGCCCGCGCGTGCGATGACGGGATGGTCGACTTTCGCGAGGATCAGGTTCTGATCGGGTCCGATGTTGTTCAACACGCCGAGGATCTCGACGTCGAACTTCTCGACCTTCGTGCCTTCGAAGACGGTCAGGCCGTAGCCCTTCATCCCCTTCTGAATTTCGGAGAGCGGCATGCGCTCCGCCGCATGAAGAGAGGCGGATGCGACGAGAGCGAGCGCAACAAGAAGACCGGATTTTCGGCTGAGCACGAGCGATGTAACCGCCTGTTTTCCGGGTGAATTTCGTGGGAAAGGCGTTGCTGGTTGCTGGTTGCTGGTTCAAGGTGCCTCG
>DASYLL010000035.1:0-3137 GCA_036009605.1 Thermoanaerobaculia bacterium
GCCGAGTTTGCGAAAGGCGATCGCGGCTCATATCCAGCGCACTCGGCACCTCGATGTCGATCCCGATCGCGTGATCGTCACGACGGGCGGGAAGCCGTCGATCGGCTACACGATGCAGACGTACGTGGATCCGGGCGACGAAGTGATCTATCCAAGTCCAGGATTTCCGATCTACGAGTCGTGGGTGACGTTCGTGGGCGGATCACCGGTGCCGCTGCATCTGCGCGAGTCGGATGGCTTCGCGATGACGGCGGAAGGGCTTCGCAAGTGCATCACGCCGAAGACGAAGGTGATCATCCTGAATTCACCATCGAATCCGACGGGCGGCGTGCTCACCGAACAGGCGCTCGCCGAAATCGCGGCAGTGATTCGCGACAAGTGCAGCGACGATGTGCGCGTGTACTCCGACGAGATCTACGAGCACATTCTCTTCGACGGTGAGAAGCACGCGAGCATCGCGTCGCAGCCGGGAATGGCGAAGCGTACGCTCATTGCGTCCGGGCATTCGAAGGGATTCGCGATGACCGGCTGGCGGCTTGGCTACGTGGTGCTACCAAACGTGGAAGAGGCCGCGCGCTTCAAGCAGCTCAACATCAACGTCATCTCCTGCGTCCCCCCGTTCATCCAGGAGGGCGGCCGCGCGGCGCTCGAGGGGCCCGAGTCAGGGCCGGTTGTGGCGAAGATGGTCGCGGCGTTCCAGGAGCTGCGCGATCGCGTGGTGGAGATGCTCAACGACATCCCGGGCGTGCGATGCGCGATGCCGAAGGGGGCGTTCTACGTGTTTCCGAACGTCGAGGGCGCGTGCCGCGAGCTGGGAATTCTCGATGCGTACGCGGCGATGCCGCTGCCTGCGCGCACGCGCACGTCGCCGTCGGGATTGCTCCAGCGCTTTCTGCTCGAGCGGTACGGCGTGGCGACAATGGATCGCAATTCGTTCGGCCGCATCGGCGCGGATGGCGAGCACTATCTGCGACTGTCGATCGCGAGCGCCATGGAGCGGCTCGAGGAAGGAGTGCGGCGGATCGGGAAAGCGTGCAGCGACAAGGTCGGATGCAGCGACTTCCTCAGTGAGATGCAGGCGGAGGCGGCGCTGGCGGGTCGTTCGTAGGGCAGCCAACGAGGCGATGGTCTGAGTGAATAGCGCGTAGTACCTGCACACCGCCGAACACGAATCAGACCAAAAAAGACCAATCGAACCGGACGCGGCGAAAGAATCTCACCCGTCTAAGGTTCGATTGTCTTTTTTTTGGGTTTGATTCGTGTCCAGCAGTGTGCAGTTCGCTGGTGACCGCTCGCTTCACCGCATATCATTTGGTCATGCAAATCGAATTCGCCGGCGCCGACAGAGAAGTGACTGGCTCCTGTCACATCGTGCGCGTTGGTGGCAAGACGGTCCTCCTCGACTGCGGAATGTTTCAAGGGCATCGCGGAGACGCCGAGACGAAGAACCGAACGCTCCCGTGTCCGATCCGAGAGATCGACGCGGTCGTCCTCTCGCACGCGCATCTGGACCACTCGGGGAGGCTGCCCTTTCTCGCCAGCCACGGTTACTCGAAGGCGATCCACGCCACCAAGGCGACGGCAGATCTCTGCGCGATCATGCTCGCCGACAGCGCACACATTCAGGAGAGCGACTACGCGTTCCTCACCCGGCACGGCCGCGAAGCGAACGAGCCGCTGTACGGGCTCAGAGACTCCGCGCGCGTCGAGGAGCTCATGCAGCCCCATGCGTACGACGAATGGTTCGAGGTCTGCCCGGACATACGCGCGCGCTTCACCGATGCGGGACATATCCTCGGCTCCGCCTCCGTCGTCCTCGAGGCCACGAACAATTCAGAAACAGCGCGCCTGATTTTCTCCGGCGACATCGGTCGCGCGGGGCTGCCGATCATTCGCGATCCCGTCCCTCCACCGGACGCCGCCGATCTCGTGATCATGGAGTCCACGTACGGCAACCGGGACCACGAAAGCGTTGCCTCGTCACGCGAGCATCTCGGCCGCGTCGTCCGCGAGACGGCCGCGCGCGGCGGACGCGTGCTCATCCCCGCGTTCGCCGTGGGGCGCACACAGGAGCTCATCTACGATCTTCAAGTGCTCTGGCGCGACGGAGGCATCCCGCCGATCCCGATCGTCATCGATAGCCCGCTGGCAACCAAGGCGACGGGCGTGTTCGAGCGGAACACGGACATCTTCGATCGGAGCGAAGGTCCCGTGCGCGAGATCGAACAGCTCTTTCGCTTCGAGCGACTCACGTACACGAGCAGCACCGAAGAATCCAAAGCGCTCAACTCGCGCACTGGTCCGATGATCATCATCGCCGGCTCGGGGATGGTGGAGGGTGGACGGATTCTCCATCACCTCGTGAACGGGGCATCGAATCCGCGAAACACGATTCTCATCGTCGGCTTCCAGGCCGAGAACACGCTCGGCCGACGCATCGTGGAGCGCCGCCCCGTCCTCCGCGTCCTCGGCAACGACGTCGAGCTTCGCGCCACGGTCGAGATCATCAACGGTTACAGCGCGCATGCGGACAAAACGGAGCTCGCGGGGTGGCTGGACGCGGTGCGCGGTACATCGCCGAAGCTAAAGAGAGTCTTCCTCGTTCACGGCGAAGACGAGGCGCAAGCCGCACTCTCGGCGACTCTCACCTCGCGCGGATACAGAGTGACCTGCCCGGCGCGTCACGACAAAGTGCAGAGCTGACCACTAGCAAGCAACGTCAGCGCGCGTAGCCCATCCACTTTACCGGCGAATACGTATCGCCCAGCAACTCCACGAGCAGTTCCGGAAACATCGCCTCGGCGTTAGCACTACTGCTCAGCATGACGATCGCCGACTTTGGCCGCTCGAACGCGACCATGTAGTTCCGCCAGCTCACGTCGTCGTGCCCCTCTTTGAAGAATGCGGGCCCGTACGGCGATTCGAACGTTCCCCACCCCAGCGCGTACGACAGCTTGATCGCGTCATCCCGGCTCGTCGTATCGAAGGACGGTGTCGGGAACTCGAAGGGTGTGCGAATACGAATCTGCGGCGACCACATCGTGCGCCGGCTCGCGTCACTCAAGCCGTCGCCGCGCAGCACGCCCTGTACGAAGCGCGCCATGTCCGCGATGTCGGTATCGGCGGAGCCAGCGGCT
>DASYLL010000036.1:0-6440 GCA_036009605.1 Thermoanaerobaculia bacterium
GCTCGTATTGCTCGGGCGACCAGGTGCTCATTCACTCATCTCCATCACGGCGTTCATCACCAGGGCGTACAGGCCCGAGGTGTTCATCCGCCACATCGGATTCGTCGACATCAGGATGATGTGACCCTTGCCGCGTGGCACGTCGATGACGGCAGGCTTGCCTGCAATCTCGTCGCCGCCTTCGAGCATGCCGGAGAGCAGCAGATCTTTCTCCGCGAACGAGATCACGACGCGCGGTCGCTCCTCCGGCTTCGGCATGTACGCCTCGAGATTCCACGGCGCGTCTTCGGGAAGCTGGAACCCGGCCTCACCCGCGGCGGGTTTCGGACGCTCCGGCGTGGCGACGAACGGGCGTCCCTGCGGCACGTCCGGATCGTCTTTGCCGCCGCGGCCGCTCGGACGCGAATCGGGCGGCGTGCGATCTTCGCGGAAGCCGACCGAGAACACCGGCGAGCCGGAGAAGTAGAGCGGCAGCGTGTCGTCGTAACCGCGCGCGATCGGATGCTTCCTGTCCGTCACCGTCGCCTGCACGATCGTGCCTGGCGCTTTCAACTTCGGCGTGTCGACGACACGGACCCAGCGTGTGAGTCCGTATTCGATCGCCCAGACCGAGGTGTCGCGCGCGGTGATCAGCACGCCGCCTTCTTCGACGAAACGGAGGATGTGCTGCACGCCGTCGAGTCCGAGGCCGGGACGCATGTCGTCGGTTTCATCGACGCCGAGGTTCGGGGTCAGGTCGGTCTTTTTCCAGGGGAGCGGCGCGCCGGCGGCGTAGCCATTGACGATGTCCTGCGCATTGGCGCGCGAGCCGCCGACGGGCGGGAAGAGAATCACGTCGTAGCGCGTGCGCAGATCGGGCATCTTCGCCACGTCCTGCGTCGAGATGTAGTCGTACGGCACGCCCATCGACTCGAGCGCGAGACGCCACCAGCCTTCGTCCTGCGTCGAGATCCACGTGTGCATCAGCGCGATGCGCGGCGCGCGCAGCTCGTGCGCTTTGACGTTCGGAAACGCATCGCGATCGATGACGGTGCCGGCGGTGAACTTCACCTTGCCGCTCGTGAAGTCTTCATCGGCGATGAACAGCTTCGCGTCGCGATTCGCGAAACGCATGCGCGCGAGCTCAGTGTCCGCGGAATACGCGAACGGCGGACGCGGCTCCTCACGCTTGTCGGCGGGACCGAATGCGTGCATCTTCACCTTGAGGATCTCGGGATTGACGACGCGCTTCACCTCGACGTTCTTGAGCAGGCCGAGCGTCCAGCCCGTGTCGTCGTAGACCTTCTCTTCGCCGCGCACGTACTGCACGTCGAGCAGCGTGTCGGCGAGGCGCGAGTACGGCTGATCCATGCGCACGATGAACGAGCCCTTCGCGAACTTCACCGGCTCTTCTTTCTTCGTGCTCGGCGGCCAGTTCGCGGTCATCGAGAACGCTTCATCGGACGCGTGAACCTCGATGCCGTGACGCTGCAACAGATCGAGCAGATCGTGCAGCTGGCCCTTGCGTTTCTGATTCGCGTCGAGCACCCACGCGGCCGGACCTTCGTTCGTCGGCTTGGCGACGGCGCGCTTGCCCATCGTCCAGTAGCGCTCGAGGAAACGCTCGCGGTTTTCCGCCATGTCGTGCAGCGCGAAGAGCACGCCCGACTGCTGGAAGTTGACGTTGTTCCGCAGCGACCACCGCACCTCGGGCAGCGGCGGATTCGGTCGATACCACGCGCGTTCGCTGGCGCCGCGGATGACGCGTTTCTCGGTCGTCGGCCAGCGATTGCCGAACGTTTCGTAGAAGCGCGCGATCGTGTTGCGTCCCGCGCCGAGCCAGAACAGGTAGTTCGGCGCCCAGCCGTCCCAGAAGCCGTGCAGCCAGACGCCGGGGAGGCCGCGGCGCGAGAGCTGGTCGACTTCGTTGAAGCCCATGCGATGCCACTCGTCGATCATCATCGGATCGAGCGCGGGATTGAACGGGCCGGTGCCGGTGGAGATGTAGAGGAACGGCACCGACTCGTGCAGGTCGTGCATGACCTGCGGATGGAACTGGTAGTACGTCTTCATCGCGTTGCGGCTGAGCGCGAGCGCCATGCCGATCTGGTCGCGATTGTTGTCGTGCGCGACGTACTTGCCCCAGTACACGAGCGGCGGTGTCGGGATGTCGGGGTTCTTCTCGCGATAGTGCCAGAGATCGACCTGCCGGTTACGGCCATCGACTTCGAGCACGGGCGTGATGAGCGTGATGATGTTGTCGCGGATGTTGCGGATGAACGGCGTGTCTTCGACGGCGAGTCGATACGCGAGCTCCATCAGCATTTCGGGGCTGGCCGTCTCCGGCGAGTGCATCGCGCCGGTGAGGTAGTACATGGGCTTGCCCTGCGCGATCAGCGCTTTCGCTTCGTCATCCGTGAGCTTGCGCGGATCGGCGAGCTTCTGCGTGATGTCGCGATAGCGATCGAGACCGGCGATGGTCTCTTCGTTCGCGATGGCGACGGTGATGAACTCGCGGCCTTCTTCCGACTGGCCGATCGAGAACACTTTCACGCGCGGCGACGCCGCCTCGAGCGCACGCATGTAGCGATACACATCCTCGGCATACGTGAGCTTCCCCTCGGCGCCCGCGATGTAGCCGTGGAACTTCAGTGGGGTGGGGACGGTGGCGGAGGCGGGGAGGTGGTCGACGAGCTCGGTCATGAACCGCGCTTCGGTCGTGTGCTTGTGGATTTCCGCGGTGTATTGGTCGTCGTTCTGTGCGAAAGCGCTCGTGGCGGCGAGGAAGAGAATCAGTACAAAACGCATGTCGACGACGTTATCAGTTGTCGGTTCCCGGTTGTCTGGGATTTTTCGCGCTGCCGCGCAGACAACCGACAACTGAGCACCGACAACCGCGCGCGCGTCAGCGTGCGCAAATGCCATTGCGGATCACGTCCGCAATCTCTTTCACCGCTTCGTTCGCGTTCTTGCCGAACGGCTCGGTGACTCCGAAGAGAATCTCCGTTGAGAAGTAGTTAAAGAACAGACGCGCGGTCAGCAACAGCGCGGAAACGGCCGATACGCTCGGACGCAATCGCGACTGCACTTCGTCGATCGGTCCCTGTTTCTCGAAGTAGCGCGTGTAGCGGTCCGCCATCGCCGTGTAAAAACGCTGGATGTGCGTCCCATCGAACTCGATGACGTCTACATAAATAAGGGCGAGATAGTTGCGGAACTGGCGGACGCTGTCGCGCGCCGCGTAGCCGAGCTCCTCGATGTTGTCGGGAAACGGTGCGGAGTGATAGAGCACGCGCGTGAACGGGAAGCGCTCGGTCTCGGTGAGCTCGAGATATTCATCGAGCAGGGCCAGGAAGATCGCGTCTTTATCGGGGAAGTGGTGATAGACGTTGCCGGTCGAGACTTTTGCGCGATTCGCAATTTCGCGCATCGTCGTGGCTCGATAACCCTGATGGGCGAACAAATACAGTGCGCCGTCAAGAACCGTGCGACGGCTTCGTTCTGACTTTTCCTCTCGCTGCATACGGACCAGAAATCAGCTTAACCGTGTTTGGCGTGCTTCCGTCAAATAGTTACACTCCGCGTCCGGTGTCCATTTCTCCTTACGCGTCCCTGCGCATCCCCGACTTCCGCCGCCTCCTCACCGCCAATGCCGCACTGACCGTCGCGCGCGAAGCGCAGATCGTCGTGGTCGGCTGGCAGGTGTTCGAGCTGACGCACGATCCATTGACGCTCGGTCTGATTGGACTCGCGGAGGCATTGCCGTTCATTGGCGTTGCACTGTATGCGGGTCATGTTGCGGATCGCGTGACGCGCCGCACGATCGGGATTGCAGGCACATTCGGTGTGATCCTGTCTGCAATTGCATTGTTGATTCTCACGCTTACGCCGGGCGCAATTCAGGCGACGCGCCTCTGGCCGGTGTATCTCGTGATCTCGCTCAGTGCGATCGCGCGTAGTTTCTCGCGACCGGCGGTGTTCGCGCTTTCCGCCGAGGTGGTGCCGCGGGAGATGTATCCGAACGCGGTGGCGTGGCGGACTTCTGCGTGGCACATAGCCGCAGTAGTCGGACCGGCGATGGGCGGACTGCTGTGCGGGTTTCGCGGAGCGGCGGCGGCGTATGTCGTGGTCGTCATCATGATGTCGTTCGCGCTCGCCGCGATGATGTCGGTGTCGCATCGCGCGCGACCTGCGCCGCCGGAGGAAGACATCCCGCTCAGCGAGAGTCTGAGCATCGGTCTCCGATTCGTCTGGAAGGAGCCCATGCTCCTCGGCGCCATGACGCTCGATCTGTTCGCCGTGCTCTTCGGCGGAGCAGTGGCGCTGTTGCCCGCATTCGCGAAATTGCTCGAGGTCGGTCCGCAGGGTTTCGGCATTCTGCGTGCGGCACCCGCGGCGGGATCGATCATCACGGGCCTCATCATCGCGCATCGCCGCACTCCGATGAAACGCGCGGGTCCGGCGTTGTTCCTCTCCGTGGCAGGTTTCGGCGTGTGCATGATCCTCTTTGCGCTCTCGCGTGAATTCTGGCTCTCGCTGTCGCTGCTGTTCGCGAGCGGTGTGCTCGACAACGTGAGCGTCGTGATCCGCTCGACGCTCCTGCAGACGCGCACGCCCGAACACCTCCTCGGTCGCGTCGCAGCCGTGAACCAGATCTTCATCGGATCGTCGAACGAGATCGGTGCGTTCGAGTCGGGTGTCGCGGCGAGATTGATGGGGGTGGTCCCGTCGGTGTTGTTTGGTGGATGCATGACACTACTGGTTGTAGCGATCATCGCCTGGCGGGCGCCGGCGCTTCGCCGTATGCGGGAGATCTAGTCGCAGAGTCGCAGAGTCTCAGAGAACGCTCCGCGTCGGGCGAAAAGGTCGCAAGAAGCGAAGCACTCTGCGACTCTGAGACTCTGCGACTCTGAGACTACCCCCGGGCCTCTACACGGCATAGACCCCCGCCCGCCCGCTATCCTCCGAGGGGTGAAGGGACGTGGCGCGAGTTGGAATCCGCAGAATCGGTTCGAGACGCTGGAGTACGTCCGCGACGAGGAAGCTCCGCTCGATGACGAGTCGCCGGGGACGCTCTATCTGCGCGATCCGACGCGGACGATCATCGCGACGAACGACAGTCCCGACGTCGGCTTCGACGCGAGCATCAATCCGTATCGCGGCTGCGAGCACGGCTGCATCTACTGTTTCGCGCGCCCCTCGCACGAGTACCTCGGCTTCTCCGCGGGCCTCGATTTCGAAACGAAGATTCTCGTCAAGGAAGACGCGCCCGCGCTGCTGCGTGAGGAGCTGAACGCGAAGAAGTGGGAGCCGAGGGTGCTGGTGATGAGCGGTGTCACCGATCCCTATCAGCCAGTCGAGCGTCGCCTCGGCATCACGCGCGGCTGCCTCGAAGTGCTGGCCGAGTTCCGCAATCCCGTCGGCATCATCACGAAGAATCATCTCGTGACGCGCGACATCGATCTGTTGCGCGAGCTCGCGGAGCATCAGGCCGTATTCGTGACGATCTCCGTGACGACGCTCGATGCGAACCTCGCGCGCATCATGGAGCCGCGCACGTCGACGCCGGAGTTGCGCCTCGACGCGATCGCGAAACTCTCCGACGCCGGAATCCCGGTGAGCGTGAATGTCGCGCCGACGATCCCCGGTCTCACCGATCACGAAATGCCGTCGATCCTCGCCGCCGCAAAAGATGCAGGCGCGAAATGGGCGGGCTTCGTCGTGCTGCGCCTGCCGTGGGCGGTTGCTCCGCTGATGGAGAAATGGCTCGAAGAACACTACCCCGATCGCAAGGACAAAGTGCTCAACCGCATGCGCGACCTCCGCGGCGGCAAACTCTACGACGCGCAGTGGGGCGTGCGCGGCCGAGGCACCGGCGTCTTCGCGGATCAGATCAAAGCGCTGTTCGATATCACGTGCCGCAAGGTCGGACTGAATGAAGAGGAGCGCGAGCTGTCGACGGCGGGGTTTCGACGGAGGAGCGTGCAGGGGTCGTTGTTTTGACGAAGAGGAAGTCGTAGTCTCGGAGTCTCAGAGTCTCACAGTCGCAGAGTCTCAGAGGACGCTCCGCGTTCGCCAAAAGCGTCCGTACAGCAAAGCTCTCTGAGACTCTGCGACTGTGAGACTCTGCGACTAAGATCAAAATGAAGACCATCCACCGCACCGCCCACCTCCTCATTCGCGAACAGGACGACTGGCAGTTCGTGGAGCGCAAAAAGGGCAAGACCGCGGTCGCGGTGATCGCGCAAACGGACGACGGCCGCGTCATTCTCACCGAACAGTTCCGCGTGCCGGTGCAGGCGCGCGTGATCGACTTTCCCGCGGGACTCATCGGCGATGAAGAGGGAACGAACGATCCTGCGAAGACCGCGCGCAAGGAGCTCGAGGAAGAGACCGGCTACACGTGCGAATCCGTCGAGCGGCTCGCGGGCGGGCCGACCTCGCCGGGCATCACGTCGGAG
>DASYLL010000037.1:0-43530 GCA_036009605.1 Thermoanaerobaculia bacterium
GGCTCGTTGTAACTCTGCAGGAAGACCCCATCGATGGTCCCGCGAAACTCCTTCAGCTCGCCGACAATGCGCTCGAACAGCTCCGTCGACATCTCCTCGTCGTCGCGCGGAGCGATGGAGACGGGGCAGAAGTAGCACTTCTGATTGCACGTCGTGACCGTTTCCAGCGAAACGACCTTCAGGTGGAAACGCCGCGACAGGTCCGCCTCGGCAGGTACGATCCAGCCATCGCCGATGAGTGCTTCCGCCGCGATGCCCTGTTCCTGAAACACCCGGAACTGCCGGAACGTTTGCTCATCCGGAAGCAGCGAGCGGTCGGTGAGGGGGTTGTAAATCCGCGACTCTTCGTAATGCAGATAGGGATTCACAGTCCACGATGTCGCCACCGGTTCCACGACGCTGTCCGTTTTGGCCGCCATCAAGTCGATCAATGATATCTCCCGCCCGCAGAACGCGAGCCGTACGCCTTCTCTTCCGCTTGACTTCGCTGTCCACGACGTGCAAAAGAGCGATCCCGATGCCACCAGCCGTTCTCGTCCCGGTTTACGATCATCCCGCGCTCGAGGAGCGCTACGCCAGCTGGCAAACACAGATGCTGCTCCGTCGCGATCATGCCACGCTGGAGCTCTACGATGCTGATGAGCCGGCCGCTCATGCGGTCGATGCGATCGAGGAAGAACACGTCCTCGTCATTACGGATCCGCTCATGCTTCCGTCGTCCGATCTCGGCGACCGCCTGCAGCGCGTCCTCGGCGACGCCTTCGCTGCCGTGCCGGCGGCGAACGACTCCGGCGAAGCCCGCCAGCACGCGACGATTCGTCCCTACATGACATTGCGGGAGTTTCAACAAGCCGCGGAAGAGCTGTACGCAGCACAAACGACGACCACCGATCGATTCAGTTGGGGAACACACAACCCCGGGGCGTTCCTCTGCACGACGGCCTCGCTGCGTACTTTGCAGGTTCCGCTCGCGAAGACCATCGAGGGACGGGACGTCGCACTGGCGCGCGGCACGCTCATTCATCGATGGGCATCGCTGCGGGGTCAGACCCGTCACGATCTCCTGGATCGGATCTCACTCGACGCGAAATCGATCCTGGAGTTCGGCTGTGGAGAAGCGCCGCTCGGCGAGGCTCTCAAGAAGCGGCAGAAGTGCCGCGTCGTCGGGGTCGAACTGGATCGCCAGGCGGCCGCGATCGCGCGCAAACGCATCGACGATGTGTACTGCGGCGACGTCAGGGAAATCGTGGCATTGCTCCACGAGCGCTTCGACTGCATCGTCGGCGGCGACATCATCGAGCATCTCGACGAACCCTGGTCCTTTCTCGCCGAACTTCGTCGCATCAGCGCGCCGGGCGGTCAACTGCTGCTCAGCCTGCCCAATGTCGCCAATGCTTCGGTCGTCGGCGATCTTCTGCAGGGACGCTTCGACTACGTGTACATGGGCTTGACCTGCGTCGGCCATCTCCGTTTCTTCACTCGTCAAACGGTGGCCGAGATGCTCAATATCGCCGGATGGGAAGTCGTGGCGATCGAACCGCAGTCGCTGGCTCAAACCAAAGAGCAGACTCAACTGCTCGAAGGTCTGCGTGCGGCTGGAATTCCGTTCGCCGAGTCGGAGATCGCACCGAGCGGGTTCTACGTGATGGCTCGGAATCCCGGTTCCACGTAGCATGAACCTCGTCTACCTCATCGAAGACACCGCGCAATCCGACGGCGTCCGCGTCGTTCTCGCACAATCCGATGCGCTCATCGCGCGCGGCCATCGCGTCCGCATCGTCACGAAAGGGCTGCCGCTCACGTGGCGTCGTTCGAGTGCCGAGTGGATCTACGTCGATGACTTCCACGAATACGACACGAGCGAGGACGACATCGTCGTCCCGTCCTCCGACTCCCCCGTTCTCCGCGAGTACCCGATCGTCGACGACGAGTTTTTCCACACACGCGGACGCCGGGAAAACGATCCGCCGCGCGTCCTCCTCTGCGGCAACGAAGTCTCCGACGGCTACAGCGCCGTCGCGCACGCGCGCTGGTTCCATCAGAAGCTCGAGCTCGTCCGCGTCTCGGCGTGGGCACCATCGCGCGAAGAGCCGCTCGACACCGTGCAGGAGTTCCACGTCGCCCTCACCTCGGACGAACTATCGCGACTCGTGCATTCGTGCGACATCCTCATCGCACCCGACGAAGCCTTCAGCCTCTCCGCGCCGCAAGCGATAGCCGCAGGACTCGCATGCGCCCTGTCGTCCACACCGTGGCATCGATCGTTCGACGAGCCCAACGACTACGCGCTCTTCGCACCTGAAGGAAACGCAGTCGAGCTCGGCGAGCGCCTGATCGAACTTCTCGGCGATGACGACCTGCGCAATCGCCTCCGCACCCGAGGGAAAGAGGTCGCGGAACAATGGCGCTCCGAAGCGGTTACGACCGAATTGGAACGCTTCTTCAATCAGTGAGGTTGCCCACTTGGCAGCCGTACGTGCCCCAGCGAAGCAACCAACGCAGCCGGCCGTGCCGGCCCGGCCGTGGTGGCCTTGTGAAAAGTTTCTCTAGTCCATAGAATCGGCCGCGTTTTGTCCTGCCTGAGATCACCCTATGCCAGTTGAGAAGATGAACAATCCAGACACGATCATCCCGCGCAAGGCCGGCGTTGCCCCCGGGCAAGGCGCGGAAAAAGGCCTCATCACGCTCCCCGGAGAATCCGAGCGCGAGATCGACGACCTCGGCGGCGGCTCCTATGTGACGACCAAACTCGATCAGGTTGTCAACTGGGCTCGCGGGAACTCCTTGTGGCCGCTGCCTTTCGGCACCGCCTGCTGCGCGATCGAATTCATGTCGATGGTCTCCTCGCACTACGACATCTCGCGCTTCGGCGCCGAGGTCGTGCGGTTTTCGCCGCGGCAGGCCGATTTGATGATTGTGGCCGGCACCATCGTCGACAAGATCGCGCCCGTGCTCAAGAAAATCTACGACCAGATGCCTGAGCCGAAGTACGTGATCGCGATGGGCGCCTGTGCGACCTCCGGTGGCTTCTACCGCGCGTATCACGTCGTGCAGGGCATCGACGAGATCATCCCGGTCGACATGTGGGTCCCGGGCTGCCCGCCGACTCCGGACGGGCTGATGTACGCCATCCTGAAACTCAAAGAGAAAATCGAGCGCGGGGAGATTCGCCGCGGATGAGCACTCTTACAAAACTCAGCGCGATTCCGTACACCGGCCCGGCGCCGACGAATCGCCATCCCTACATCCCCGTCAACGCCGAGATCGCGAACGCGCGTGGCGCGGAGATCGCGGCGAAGATCGCCAATCCTGCGATGACGCAGGAGACCGGCCAGGACATGGTCACGTTCCTCGTCGAGCGCGCGAAGATCGTCGACGTGCTTCGTGCACTGCACGATCACGCCGATCTGAAATTCACACTGCCGCTCGATCTCTTCGGCGCCGACTATCCGAATCGCGAGAACGGCGAGCGCTTCGACGTCATCTACCAGCTCTATTCGCTGCAGAACAACGAGCGCGTGCGCCTCAAAGTCAGTGCGGCCGAGGGACAGACGGTTCCGACCAGCGTGGGCGTGTTCCAGGGATATGACTGGTACGAGCGCGAAGTGTGGGACATGTACGGCATCGTGTTCGAAGGACATCCGAACCTGCGTCGCATCCTCACGCACGAACAGTTCGAAGGTCACCCGCTGCGCAAGGACTACGATCCCGCGCAGCGTTGGCTGCTCACGGAAGCCGGCGTCTCGATCATCAAGCCGAAGATCGCACCGGAGTTCCAGCAACCCGAGGAAGATTCTGACTACGAGCGCGTGACGCTGAACCTGGGACCCTCGCATCCCGCGACGCACGGAACGCTGCGCATCGTCGTGACGCTCGATGGCGAGAAGATCATCGGCGCCGAGAGCGAGATCGGCTACCTGCACCGCTGCTTCGAGAAGATGTGCGAGACGCACACCTACCAGCAGGTCATCCCGTACACCGATCGCCTCAACTACTGCTCGGCTGTCATCAACAACGTCGGCTACTGCATGGCCGTCGAGAAGCTCCTCGGCATCCAGTCGCCCGCACGCGCCGATCATGTGCGCCTGATGCTCTCCGAGTTCTACCGCATCTCCGATCACATCGTCTGCATCGGCACGAACCTCGTCGACATGGGCGCGCTGACGAACTTCTGGTACCTGTTCCAGCCACGCGAAGAGATCATCGCGCTCGCCGAGTCGTGCAGCGGCGCGCGTCTGCTGCCGAGCTATCTGCGCATCGGCGGACTGGCGATCGACGTTCCGTCGGACTTCCTCGCGAACTCACAGCGCATCGTGAACATGCTTCCGAAGTTCATCGATGAAGTGGAAGCGCTGGTGATGAAGAACCGCATCTTCCGCGATCGCGTCGACGGCGTCGGCGTGCTGTCGCAGGCGGATGCGATCAACTACGGCTTCACCGGCCCCTGCCTGCGCGCAACCGGCGTTCCATTCGACGTCCGCAAAGCCTCCCCCTACCTCGGATACGAAACCTATGACTGGGACGTCCCGGTCGCCGACGGCGGCGACACGTATGCGCGCTTCCTCGTCCGCTTCGAAGAGATGCGCCAGTCGCTGCGCATCCTGCAGCAGGCCATCGACCGCGGACTGCCGTCCGGTCCGGTGATGGTCGACAATCCGTACGTGGCCCTTCCTCCGAAAGAGAAGGTCTACAACGAGATGGAGTCGCTGATCTATCACTTCAAGCTGATCATGCACGGCATCCAGCCGCCGGTCGGCGAGACGTACTTCCAGGTCGAAGGCGGGAACGGCGAGGTCGGCTTCTACCTCGTTTCCGACGGCACCAAGCAGCCGTATCGCGTGCGCGCGCGGCCGCCGTGCTTCCCGATCTTCGAAGCGTTCTCCAAGATGATCACCGGCCAGACCATCCCCGACGCGATCGCCGCGCTCGGCTCGCTGAACATCATCGCCGGGGAGCTCGACCACTAGGTCGACGAGGCATCCACTAATGAGCGCCACTACGAGAGTCTCTCCCGGAGTCGTGAAGGTCGAGCGGCAGGAACTGTCGCTCTCCGAGCGCACGTACCTCCCGCAGGTCATTGGCGGCATGTTCCGCACGATCAAGCATCTGCTCAAAAACCTCTTCGGCATCACCAAACTGCCGACGATCCAGTACCCCGAAGTGAAGCGCGTTTACTCCGAACGCTTCCGCGGACGCCACATCCTCACCTCCCGCGAAGACGGCACCACGCGCTGCGTCGCGTGCTTCATGTGCTCGACCGCGTGTCCCGCGGAGTGCATCACGATCGAAGCCGGCGAAGACCAGCGCACGCGCGAGAAGTTCCCCGTGCGTTATGACATCGACCTGCTGCGCTGCGTCTTCTGCGGCTACTGCGTCGATGCCTGCCCCGAGGATGCGATCTACATGACCCGCGACTACGAGATGGCGATCGACTCGCGCTCTCGCGCCGTCGTCGGATTGCGCGATCTCGTCGTCCCGCCCGATTTCCCGGTGGGCCCGATGGGCTGGCGTCCGTACTACGGCGCGATCGAGAAGCGTGGCACCGCGGGCGGGACGGGCGTTGGGCAGCCGCTGCGCGAAGCGCCGTTCGAGGACCAGGATCCGCCGAATCCGGACGTTTATCGCGGCGCGTAGCACCGCGCTTCGCGCGCAGTTGTCGGTTATCGGTTGTCGGTGACTCCGCGCGAGAAGGCACAGACAACCGAGAACTGACAACTGACAACCCGCGGCGAAGCGCGCGCGGTATCATCCTCCCGGGTCGCAATGAAACCGCTCGAGACGACGGTCGAAGAGGTGCTTCGGCAGGCCATCCTGTCCGAAGTCGAGACGCGCGTGTACTACCTCAAATTGGCAGAACGCGCCGCGACTCCCGAGGTGCGCGATCGCATGCTGCAGCTCGCGGACGTCGAGCTCGTCCATCGCGCGAAACTGGAGCGGAAGTATCGCGACACGATCGGCGCGAATCCACCGGAGCCGGAGCCGATCGTGATCGACCTGCCGTTGGACATGGTGCAGCTCGACATGAGTCGCGCGCTGAAGTACGCGTTGGAGCGCGAGCGTGATTCGGAGAGCCACTTCCGGTTTCTCGCGGAGCGCGTTCCCGCGACGACGGAGTTGGGACGGCTTTTCGTCGAGCTCGCGGAGACGGAGTGGAAGCACAAGACCGACCTGCAGGCGGAGTACGACGCCTCCTCCCCGCCCGATCGTTTCCTGCTGGATATGTGAGCAAAAAAAAGATCAGGCGGGCGACGTGTTGAAACGCCGCCCGCCTGAGCTCTCTCTCATACAACACGCTACCGGTTCTCGATACGGCCGCGTGGTACGAGAAGCAGAATAAGCATCCCGGGTCACGCCACCGTTCCGACGCGCGTCAAAAATCGGTCAGCGAGGACAGACTCGTCGCTCAGACGTGAAGCAGGCGTCGGTCGGGCGTGAGTAAAACGCAAAACCTGCGGTTTGTTGTCAGTTGTCGGTTCTCGGTTGTCTGTGACTCGCGGCGACAACTCACTAAAATGCGCCCCGTGTCCGACCTGATCTATCTCGACAACAACGCCACCACCCGCGTGTCCGAGGAAGTCCTCGCGGCGATGACGCCGTTCTACCGCGACTTTTTCGGCAACGCCCACGCCATTCACTCCCTTGGCCGCCGCTCACACGACGCGGTCGAAGACTCGCGCGCAGAACTGGCGCTCCTCCTCGGCTGCTCGGCGCCCGAGGTGATCTTCACGAGCTGCGGGACCGAGGGGAACGCGCTCGTGATTCGCGGACTCACCGATCAGATCCCCGGACGCCGCAAGGTCGTCACGACCTCCGTCGAGCATCCCTCAGTCCTCACGCTGTTGCGCGCACTCGAACGCGCGGGGACGATCGAGCTCTCGATCGTCGGCGTCGATAGCAACGGCGAGATCGATCTCGACGCCATGCGCGACGCGATCGACGACCGCACGCTCCTCGTGACCGTGATGCTCGCGCAGAACGAGACCGGCGTGCTGCATCCGATCGCGCGCATCGCGGAGATGGCACACGCGCGCGGTGCGCTCGTGCACGTCGATGCCGTCCAGGCCGCGGGAAAAGTGCCAATCGCGCAGGACGATCTCGGCGCGGACTTCATCACGATCTCCGGTCACAAGTTCCATGCGCCGAAAGGCGTCGGTGCGCTCACGATGCGCAAAGGCCTGTCGCTCCAGCCGCTCTGGTACGGCGGCGGACAGGAGCTCGGACTGCGCTCGGGTACCGAGCCTGTGCCGTCGATCGTGGGAATCGCTGCGGCCGCGCGAATGGCGCGTGAAGCGCTCGCGTCGTACGAGCGCGTGCGCGCGCTCCGCGATCGTCTCGAATCCGAGATCCTCACCCGCGTCGACGACACCTCGGTCAACGGCGTGCAGCAGCCGCGGCTCGGCAACACCGCGAACATCTCCTTTCACCACGCGTACGCGGACGGTGTCGTGCGCGCACTCGATGCCGAGGGAGTTTGCGTTTCCGCCGGTGCTGCGTGTCACTCGGGCACGATCGAACCGAGCAGCACGATGAAAGCGATGGCGAAACCGCTGCACGTTGCGATGGGCGCCGTGCGCTTCTCGCTCTCGCGCTACACGACCGAGGCCGAGGTGGATCGAACGGTGAACATCGTCGAGAACGTGATCAACGACGTTCGCGCGGCGTCACGGTGAGACGCGAGCCCAGCACCACTCTTCGCCCTCGCCGCCATCGCCTTCGACACGCGCGCAGAGTTTCCCGTCCTTGATCCAATAGAGGATGCGCTTCGGGAAGTCGTGCTCGGGATTCGCGAACACGACGCGGTTCGCGCCCGACTCGGTGAGCTTGAACGGCGTCGGCGGCTTTCCGCCGGGCTGCGCGAGATAGAAGATCCCGTCTTTCGTTTCGGCGATTCGCAGGAACTCGAAGCCCGTGCGTTTCGGCGAGAGGTCGCGATGCACTCCGAGAATCACGCCGCCTTTCGGAGCCATCCAGAGCTCTTCCATTTCGACGCCGTCGATCGTCGCGGCCCAGTGGCCGGTCAGCCAGGTCAGATCGGCGATCTTCGTTTCGGCAAACAGCGGAAGAGTGAGAGTGAGTGAGAGCAGCAGAATCAGTCGGCGCATGAGCGACACCTTACGAAGAACGCGGCGGCGGGTCTTGCAAAAACTGGACAGCGAGCAATCCCGCGATCTCGCTCCAGCGCGTCGGCGAGAGCCGCGCCATCATCCGAAACTCGTTCGTCATGTGCGACTGATCGCAGAACCCCGCGCCTGCCGCAACACTCGCCGCGCTCTCGCCTGTGCGCAGTAGTGATGCGGCGTAGCCGAGTCGCGTGACGCGCGCGAGCGTCTTCGGCGTCATGCCGAACGCGCGATCGAACACGCGCGACAACGTACGAATCGTGACGCCACATGAATGCGCGAGACGCGACATCGAGACGCGTCCCGACGTCTTGCGAATGAGCGTCGCGGCGTGATTCGCGAGCGGATCGCATTCCGTCGCGCCGAGATGTTGCACGATCATCGCAGCGCGTGATTCGTCATCCGAAACCGTCGCCAGTTGTTCGTAGAGATCGAGTCGCGGATTCACCGCGCGAATCTCGAGCATGCGATCGCGCAGCAATCGCAGCGGCGCACGAAGCACGCTCGCCGCATGTCCATCGCGCAACGTCACGCCGACGAAGTCGAGTCGGCCTGTCGGCTCGATGCTCACCGCACGCCGCGTTTCCGCCGCGATCATCGCGCGCGGTTGCGGCTCGCCGTTCTGCATCACGACGTCGCCGAAATTGAACACGAGCTCGAAACGACCGTCCGGCAGAATCGTCTCGTCCATCCCTTCCGTGCCACGCGCGAACCAGATTCGCTCGATGGCCGAATGCGATGGAGCAGCGATCTCGCGATAGTCCATCAGAGCACGATGGTGTACGCGAGCGTCGTGAGGTCGGACATCTTGTCGAGGTAGACGTTGCCGTTCGTGTGATCGATCTCGTGCTGGAAGATGCGCGCGGTGAAGTCTTCGACTTCGAGCTCGACCGGGTCGCCGTCGTGATCGATGCCGCGCAGCCGCACGCGCTTGTAGCGCGGCGTTTCGCCGCCGAGGAATGGGACGCTGAGGCAGCCTTCCCAGTCGGTGATCGTGTCGATGCCGATCGGCTCGTACGTCGCGTTGAAGATCGCGCCGACGTTGACCTGCTTCACGCCGCGCCGTTTCGCGACGCGCTCCTGCACCTCGAATACGAACACGCGCAGCGGCAGGTGCACCTGCGGACCCGCGAGACCGACGCCTTCGTACGCGTGCATGGTCTCGATCATGTCTTCGAGCAATGCTTTGAACTTGCCCGCCTTGATGTCCTTCACTTCGATGTCCGACGCTTTCTCGCGCAGAACGGGATGCCCGAGGCGGGCTACCTTGAGAATCGACATGAGTGGGAGTTTATCGGGGGGGAATTGAAAATTGAAAATTGAAAATTGAAAAATCGGAACCGTGGCTCTCGCGAAGGCCGCATTCCGATCTTTCAATTTTCAATTCTCAATTCCGGTCCCTTCATCCGAATCGCAATGATCAGCGCGAACACCATCAACACCGCTCCGCCGTAAAACGCGCCCGCGCCCTCCGCCAGATCGTAGAGAAATCCTGACAACAGCGGGCCGAGGAATCGCGCGAGCGAACCGACGGAGGTTGCCAGTCCGAGGAGACTGCCGCGTTCGTTTTCGGGTGCGATCTTCGAGACGAGTGCGGTGAGTGCGGGATAGCAGAGACCTTGTCCGATGGCGATGAGAAACGCGACGACGTAGAGCAGCGGCACGCGCCAGATTGACGGAACAAGGATGAAGCCGACGGTGAACGCGGCGGCGCCGATCACGATCACGCCATGCTCGCCGACGCGTTTCACGATGCGGCCGATGAGGCCACCCTGGATCGTCGCCACGATCACGCCCATGAAGAGAAAGAGGTAGGCCATGTCGAGCTGGCGGAAGTTGAATCGATCGCGCGCGTGCAGCGTGACGCTGATCTCCATTCCTGCGACCGCGAGCAACGTCAGGAAGAGTCCCGCCATCAGCGATGCGAGCAGACGATTCGTGGCGATCTCGCGCCAGATGCGGCGATCGAATTGCGGCGGCAATCCCGAGCGCGGCACGAGGTCTTTCGGTTTCGATTCCGCGAGCACGCTCAACGCGACGAGAAACGCCGTGAACGAAAGTCCCGCGGCGACGAGTCCGGGAAGCAGATTGCCCGCGAGTCCGTGACGCGTGCCGATCGCGGCGAGGATGCCGCTCATCGGCGGCCCGAGGATGAAGCCCATGCCGAACGCGGCGCCGATGAGGCCCATCCCCTTCGCACGATTCTCGGGCGACGTCGTGTCGGCGATGTACGCCTGTGCCGTTCCGATGTTCGCGCCGCCGATGCCCGCGATCACGCGCGAGATGAACAACACGGTCAGGCTGTGCGAGAACGCGAACAGCAGATAGCCCGCGCAGCTCGCGGTGAGGCTGATGAGAATCACCGGCCTGCGTCCCACGCGATCCGACAGCCTTCCCCAAACCGGTGCGAAGAAGAACTGCATGATCGAGTAGACCCCGACCACGGCGCCGACCATGATTCCGCTCGCGCCGTACTCGCGCGCGTAGAACGACAGGAACGGGATCACCATCCCGAATCCGATCAGGTCGATAAAGACTGTGAGGAAGAGAACCGCGAGCGAGGCTTTACGCAAGAATACGCAGTGTAGAACGAGTTGGCGTTTGTTCCTGCGGGCTGTTGCTGGTTGCTGGTTGCTGGTTGCTGGTTCAAGGTGATGCAGCGCGAGGGCGACCTTCCCGCGCTGAACGACCACGAACCAGCAACCAGCAACCAGCAACCAGCAACTAGTAACCAGCAACAGCCGTCGCTCCAGCAGCCGCTACTTCTTCTTCGCTTTCCACGCCGCGAGAACTTCCTTCTCGCGCTCCGGCGCGAGGCCGGCGCGCAGCTTCGACTGCCGCTCGTCGGGACGCGACGTGTGGAAGGAGAGCGTGTTCGCCGCGGTATCCGCGAGCGACCGGAACGTCAGTCCCGCATCGAGCGCTTTTTTGATGCTGCGCGAAGCGAAACCGGCGTACTCGCCCGTCGGCGGAATCCAGACCGGCATGTCCGACCACGGCGCGACCTTCTGCTCTTCGAGGAACGACGCCGGCACCCAGGTGAACTGCGCGCCGGCGGTGGTGACGCCTTTGATGCCGTACAGCATCTCCGCGATCGTCAGGGGATGCGCGGGGCCCGTCGCGTTGAACGTGCCGTACGCTTTCTGTTCGAGCAGACGGATCGTCCATTCGCCGAGGTCGCGGGCGTCGATGAACTGGACGCGATCGTTCGGGTCGCCGGGCGCTATCACTTCGCCACCCGCCGCGATGCGCACCGGCCAGTATGAGAAACGATCGCTGTTGTCGCCGGCGCCGACGATGAGTCCCGGACGAACGACCGTCGTGCGTCCCGGAAATGCGCGCTCGGCTTCTTTTTCCGCGAGCGCTTTGAGACCGCCGTAGTTCGGACCGATCTCTTCGACGGTCGGATCGGCGAGCGTCAGCGTCGCACTGCTTTCATCCATGTCGGGCTTCGAGTTATCCGCGTAGACCGAGATCGTAGAGATGAAGAGGTAGTGACTCGCTGAGTCTTTGAGAAGCTGCGCGGCGTCGCGCACCCAGCGCGGCAGCGTCGACGGATTGTCGATGACCGCGTCCCATGTCTTGCCTTTGAGCGCATCGAGCTTTCCGTTGCGATCACCTTCGAGATGCTCGACGCCCGCGGGCAGCGTTCCCGGATTCGTCTTGCCACGATTGAAGACCGAGACCTTGTGTCCACGCGCGACGGCGTACGCGACCTGGTTCGGTCCGATGAAGCCCGTGCCGCCGAGAATCAGGATGCGGAGCGGCTTGGCAGCAGGAGTGACGGCGGCGTTTCCGCGCGGGAGCACTGCCGCAGCAGCAACACCGGCGGCAGTGGTGGCAAGAAAGGAGCGACGCGACATGTCCGACATGGCCGGGGATGGTAGCGCGCCGCCGCGCTCGCGTCGCAACGTTCCTGTTAAGCTGCTGCGCCCTTCGGGCGGTTGTCGGTTTTCAGTTGTCGGTTGTCTGCGACTTCCGCACTGACAACCGACAACTGACAACCGACAACATTCATGAAATTAGTTCTCTTCGATATCGACGGCACGCTCCTCACCGATCGCGGTGCATCGCGCGAGGCGTTCGGCCACGCGCTTGCCGAGGTCTATTCGTACGACGGCGATCTCTCGCGCTACGACTTCTCCGGCCGCACCGATCCGCAGATCACGCACATGGTGCTGAAGGACGCCGGCTTCTCACACGACGCGATCGACGCGCAGTTGACGCGCTTGTGGGAGATCTACCTCACCGGTCTCGCACGCAATGCCACGCCTGAACGCGTGCTCGTGATGCCCGGGATGCGCGAGCTTGTCGATGCGCTGCACGAACACGATGACGTCGTGCTCGCGATCCTGACTGGCAACATCGAGCGCGGCGCGCGACTCAAACTCGGCGGCGCGCGTCTCAATGATTACTTCCCGTTCGGCGCATTCGGCAGCGACTCCGCCGACCGCACCGACCTTCCCCCCGTCGCCATCCAGCGCGCCTCCCACCACCTCGGCATGCACTTCGAGGGAAGCGACGTCGTGATCATCGGCGACTCGATCTACGACGTCCGCTGCGGCGTGCCGTATGACGCGACGACGATCGCAGTGGCGTCAGGAAAGACGCCCGCGGATGTGTTGCGTGCGGAGAATCCACGGTACTTCTTCGACAACGCGAGCGATTTCAATGCGGTGATGGACGCGATACTCGCGTAGCGCTGCGCGCGTTACTGGTTGCTGGTTGCTGGTTCAAGAGCATTCAGCGCCAGCGACACTGCTCTCGCGCTGAGGCACCTTGAACCAGTAACCAGCAACACGCGAAGCGGTCAGCAACGACGCGTCGCGCGACAGCGCGACTTAGTCCCGTGACGGCACAGTCACCCGACCAGCCACGCGGTCGTAGTCAATGTGCCCGCTGCCTTTGCGTCCCACGGTGAAGTTGCCGCCGACATCCGCGACGTCGACCGCTCCGGAACCGTCTTCGTCGATCGTCACATCGCGACGCACGTTCTGTACGACGATCGAGCCCGAGCCGTCATCGCGAATGCGCAGCGAGCCTTCGACGCGCGCAACGGAAATCGCGCCGGAGCTGTCTTCGATCTCGACGCTGCCGGTCACGTTCTTCACGCTCAGTTCGCCCGATTGGTCTTCGACCGTCACGTTCCCGGCGACCGTGTCGATCTCGATCGAGCCGGAGCCGTCGTGGATCACGAGCGGTCCGCGCACGTTGCGAACTTCGATCGAGCCCGAACCGTCATCGATGTTGGTGGCACCGGTGTTCGCCACTTTCAGCCAGCCGCTGCCGTCTTCGATCTCGATCGGCAGTCCCGCGGGAAGTGTCACGGCGAAGTCGAGGCGCGCGGAGAAGAAGCCGAAGATGATCGTTTTCTCGGGGATCTCGGTATCGATGTGCAGCTCCGAGCCTGACTTGCGAAGCGTGAGAGTCATGCGCGGGATGAAATCTTCATCCGAGGAGCAGGCGGTGCCGTCGGCGATGATCTGCGTGGCGCCGGAGGTGCCGGTGACATCGAGCGATCCCGATTCGGCGTGAATCACGACTTTCGTGATGCCCGCGGAGGGAGTGACCGCGCGACGTTTCGCTGTATGCCTGCAATCGTCGTCATCGAAGAGGCCGTCGGCGAGGATTGGGGTGGCCACGAGGGCGGCCACGGCGGCGATCGCTGCGAATTTCATCGGAAATCCCTCCATCTCCGTGACGTGTACGAATTCGGACACCACGGGTTTCAGAATCGGACAGTCGCCCGTGCGATACTCCGCGCCCGAATGATGGATCGCGAGCTGCGCGCGCGCCTGGAGACGTTCCTTCGCCCCTTCTATCAGGATCTCGACGGCGCCTCGCGCTTCGATGACGTGGAACGCATCGCCCGCATCGCGCGCAAGCTCCACACGCCCGCCGAGCCCGACGCCCGCGCCTTCGAACTGCTGCTGTCGTTTCATCGCCTCGGCAAGTGGCTCGAGAAAGTCGGCAACCTCTCCCGCACGCTGCTCGGCGTCACCGGTTTGACGGAGAACGAGTTGCGTCAGACGGCCGCGTCGATCCGTCGCCTCGATGCGCCGCTGAGTGCTGGAGAACGTGCGCTGGCCGCGGCGATTCTCATCGACAACGCGGGCGTGCGGGGACTCACGGAACAATTCGGCCGCGCGCGACGCGAGGGAAACTCGCTGATGGATGTGCTGCGCGCCGCGCTGTCGGACGTCGCGATTCCGGAGTGGTTTCCGACGGATGCCGAGGAGTGGCTGCATGCGCGACGCGAATCGCGCCGTGAGGTGTGCAGGAAGTTGCTGGAAGAGTTGGCGATGGACCGCTAGGTTTGTCATCCCGAGCCTGAGCGAGGGATGACAATCAATGGCAATCGGCAAACTGCTTCGCGAGAAATCCATCCAGCGCGCCATACACCTTCTCCGGCTGCTCCAGCCACGGAAAATGTCCCGCGTTCTCGACAATCACGAGTTGCGATCCCGGAAACGTCGCGTGCACTTCATCCGCGCTTTCGAGCGGATCCTGTTTGCCGTGAATGACGATCACCGGCGCCTTCACCTTCTCCAGTCCGGAACGCAGATCGAGCGCCATCATCTGCATCACGATCGCCCAGAACACGCCGTCGTTGAACGTCTGCTCGTCCATCGGCTCGATCAGTAACTGCGCCTTCGTGCGATCGGCGAAATACGCAGGAGTCTTCGCTTTCGTGATCTCGAGGACGGCGCGTTTCGGATTTGCCTTGCGCCGCTCGGGGTCGCTCCACTCTTTGACACGTGCCTTCTCCTCATCGGTGAAGCGCGCTTCGAGATTCGCGTTGAACTTCGGCACGGCCTTCAGCGTCGGGCCGCCGGAATCGATCAGCGCCAGCGCGCGAATCCGATCGGGATGTTCGCGCGCGTACATCATCGAGAGGATGCCGCCGAATGAATGTCCGACCAGGATTAGCTTCTCCTGCTTCAACTCGCGGCGCAGCAAATCGAGATCGGCGACGAGCTGCTTCAGCTCCATGACGTCGCCGTCGTACTTTTCGAGCACCGACTTGCCGGTGCCGCGTTGATGGAAGAGCACGGCCGCGTACTTTTTCCCGAGCGTGTCGGCGATCGGTCGCAGGTACTCGGGCGAGAATCCGGGACCGCCGGAGAGCAGCACGATCGGCTCGCCTTTGCCGACGATTTCGTAGTGCAGGACCACGCCATCGTCGGCCTTGAACGTTGCGGCGGAGAGCGGAAGCGCGAGGACGAGTGCGAGAACGAGCAGGCGGCGCATGAGCGCGCAAGTGTAGCGCGTGATAATGCGCGAGTGTCCGTTCCGCGCGTCACCGTCCTGACGACCGTTTACAACGGCGCGCGTTATCTCGAAGAGGCGATCGACAGCATTCGTGCCGAGGAGTTTCAGGATTTCGAGCATGTGATCGTCGATGACGGGTCGACCGATGCCACGCCGCAGATCCTCGCACGTGCGACGGCACGCGATTCGCGCATCGTCCTCGTGCGCACCGAAACGAATCACGGAATTGCGAGCGCGGCGAATCGCGGATTGGCGATCGCGCGCGGGGAGTACATCGCGCGTCTCGATGCGGATGACATCTCGCTCCCCGGCCGTCTCGCGCGAGAAGTAGCGGTGCTCGACGCGCATCCCCATGTCGTGCTCGTATCGATGAACTACGAGTCGATCGACGCGCACGGCGTCGTGATCGGCCGCTCGCATCGCGATCATCCGTCCGCCGTCCTCGCCTACCTGCTGAACTTCAGCAACTCGATCGGCGGCCACAGTCAGGTGATGTTTCGCAAAAGCGTCATCCACGCGGTGGGCGGCTACGACGAAACCTGTCGCGCAGGGCTCGACTACGACCTCTGGACGCGCATCGTCCCGCACGGCCGCATCGTCGTGCTGCCGGAGCTCGGGATGCGTTATCGCGTACACGGCGAAAGCATCACCAGGAATGGCAGCGGCCAGCAGGTTGCGGTCGCGAAGCGCATCGTCCAGCGCACGCTGTCGGAATGGCTCGGCCGCACGCTCAGCGATCGCGAAGTCGACGCATTGATGCACGCGTGGAGGCCGCTCGTTCCTGCGATCGATGCGAAACTCGCGGATGCGATTCTGCGCGAGGCATTCGCGCTCTTTCGCGAACGGGAACCCGATCAACGCATGCATCGCATCGTCAGAAAACTCACAGCGCGGCGACTCATCAACACGTCAGTCCTGTTGTTGGCGAAAGGCGACGTCGGCAACGCGCTACGGCACGGACTGCAGGCGCTGCGGTGGGATGCGTGGATGTCGATCGTGCGCGTGTTGCAGGTGGGAAAAGCGAAAGCGGCGAGCTGGAACGCCCGCCGCTTTCGAGTGCGCTAGTAATTCACATCGCGAACGAGAGTCATGCGCTGCGCCCACAGCTGCGAGCTGTTGGCGTTGCGCGAAACCTGCACCTCGATCACGTCGCCGCGTTCGAGACCGGTGACCGGCTCCGTCCGTCCGTTGACGAGGATGCCCACGTTGTTGTCGAAGTTGATGACCGTCGTGCTGCCGGTCCCCGTGCCGCTGTTGAAGCGCGAGATCCAGCTGGACGACTCCAGCTCGATCGTGCGTCGCACGGTGTCGACGTTGCGAACCGTGCCGCGGACCGTTGCGGTCTGCGTCGAAGTGTTGCCGTTCGAGCCGCTGATGCTGCGAATCACCGAGATGTCCGACGCGAGGAATCGGCCGTTGCCGAGGTCGCGCGCGCGGATGTCGATCTCATCGCCGCGCTCGAGATCGACCGGGTTGTAGTTCTGGTTGTTGTAGCGGACCGGCGTGTTCGTATCGAATTCGACGACCGTCGTCGAGCCCGAGCCGCGATCGACTTCGATCGTGCGTCGCGACGTGTCGACGTAGCGCACCGTGCCGCGGATGTTCGTCTCGTACGAGCCTGACGGCGGATACGTGCTCGAGCCGCCCGAAACATCGCGAAGGACGGTCATCGATTCCGCCATCAGCGAATTGCCGGACTCATCGACTTGCACCGCGACCTGATCGCCACGCTCGAGGTCGGTCGGACGATACGCCTGACCGTTGTACTCGACCGGCGTGCGCTCATCGAAGTAGACGCGCACCGCAGTGCCGCTACCGGTGTTCGACAGCATCGAGCTGTTGAAGCCGGTGACATTGGTGAGGTAAATCGAGCGGCTGGCGGAGTCGACGGAGTCGACCGTACCGCGGATTTCGTAATTCGACTGATTCGAACCGCCACCGAGGATATCGCCCATGCCGGACGAACCGCAGGCGGCCAGCAGGATCATTGCTAACCCCGCTACTGCCAAAGATTTAGTGGTCTTCATGATCATGTTCTCCCGAGGGGGAGAAGAGCAGGAAGTGTGCCCTTTCAGGAGAGTTTTGGAAGGGACACCGTAAACGTCGAGCCCTCCCCCACCACACTCTCCGCCGTGACGTCCCCATTCATCGCGCGAGCGAGCTCGCGGCTGATGGCGAGGCCGAGGCCGACGCCGCGGCTGGCGTCGCCGACGGATGGCTGGAGTTGCACGAAGGGCTCGAACGCGCGTTGCAGTTGATCGGGTGCGATGCCGATTCCGGTGTCGCGCACGCGCATCAGCACGCGCTCCTCGGCAGGTTCACAAATGATCGAGATCTCTCCGCTGCGATCGGTGAATTTGATCGCGTTCGTGAGCAGGTTGAGCAGGATCTGCTGCAGTCGATCGGGATCCGCGAGCACGACCGCATCGCACGGTTCGTACGAAAACGTGAGTCCTGCTTCGTGCAGATGCAATCGCACGAGCGACTCCGCGCGCGCAACGGCATCGCTCACGCGCACCGGCGTCGGCTTCACTTCGACGTGTCCCGTGTCGAGCTGCGCGAAGCTGAGGATGTCGTTGATCATCCGCAGCAATTCGCGTGACGCCTCGCGAATGCGCTCGATGCCGAGGCGCTGCTCTTCCGCGGAACCGACGCCCGCGGAGATGAGATCCGCGTGACCGCTGATCGTCGTGAGAGGCGTGCGCAGGTCGTGCGACATCATCGAGAGGAAACTCGCCTTCGCCGCGTTCGCCTGTTCCGCAAGATGCCGCGCCTGAAGCAACTGATCTTCGTACTGACTGCGCTGGATCATGCGCACGAAGACGCAGTCATTGACCGGCGCGCCGTCGCGCTCGTGACGCACGCCGTTCATGAGCATCGGTACGCTGCGGCCGTCTTTCGTCCGCAGATTGAGGTAGATCTCTTCAGCACGTCCGTGCATCTTCAGCAGCGGAAAGACGTGCGTCTGATAAAAAATGCGCGCACCGGGCGGCAGGATTTTCTCGAGGTGCCAGCCTTCGAGCTCGACGCGCGTGTAGCCGAGGAGCTCCGCAAGCGTGGTGTTGACGCCGCGCATCGTGCCATCGTCGCCGAGGGAGACGAAGCCGCAGGGAGCGTGATCGAGCATGGTCAGGCGGACGCGCGCGAGTCCAGATACTCGCGAATCGCCGCAATCGTTTCCTCGGGATGGCTCATGTGCGGGCAGTGCCCCGTGGCCTTCAACAGACGCAGTGTGCTGTCGGGCAAGTGCCGCGCCAGATAGTGCCCGACCTCCACCGGCGCAATCGCATCCTCGGCGCACTGTAGAACAAGCGACGGCACGGGCGCGTCCGCGAGATCATCGCGGTTGTCGCCGAGGAAGGTCGTCTCGGCGAAACGCCGCGCGATCTTCGGATCGGTCGAACAGAAACTCGCTTCGAGCTCCGCCCCGAGCTCGGGACGGTCGGGATTTTTCATCACCACCGGCGCGAGAAAGTTCGCCCATCCGATGAAGTTCTTGTCCATCAATTCGAGCAGACCCTCGACGTCCGCGCGCTCGAAGCCGCCGACGTAATCGCTGTCATTGATGTAGCGCGGCGACGGCGACACCATCACCAGCTCGCGGAAGCGCGACGGTTCTCTCTTCGCAGCGAGCAGGCCGATCATGCAGCTCACGGAGTGTCCGACGAAAACCGCATCGCGGAGATCGAGCGCTTCGCACACATCGAGCACGTCCTGCGCATAGCCGTCGAGCGTCGAGTAGCGTTTCTCGTCATATGCAGCGACGTCCGAGCCGCCCGATCCGACGTAGTCGAAGAGCACGAGTCGATAGTCGTTTTCGAACGCGGGCGTGAGATACCGCCACATGTTCTGATCGCAACCGAATCCATGTGCGAACAACATGGTTTGCGGCCCGTTGCCGCGGATCTTGACATTATTGCGTTGGAGGGCGTTGGCCATTACGCGCCATGGTACTGAAACTCGGGTCTACAATCGCCGCCTATGCGCAAGGCATTGTGGTTTACGGCTCTCGTTCTCCTCGGGGCATGGAACGCCGGAGCACGTGAGCTTCACTGGCGCGCGCTGGACGTTCGCGCGAATTTGCAGAACGACGGCACACTGCACGTCACCGAACGCCAGACGATGGTGTTCACCGGCGACTGGAACGGCGGCGAGCGAAAGTTCCGCCTCGAACGCCACCAACGCCTCAACCTCCTCGGCATGAGCCGCATCGACGCCGACGGAGTCGCGCACAAGATGACCGAGGGCTCGCTCGACTCCCTCGATGGCTACGGTATGGCGGATCATGCGACCTTGCGCTGGCGTTCGCGAACGCCGAGCGATCCGGAGTTCAACAACACCGAGCTCGTCTACACGATCGACTACAGCATCGAGAACGTCCTCGTCCCCAATCGCCGGCCGGGCTCCAAGAAGTACACGTTGAATCACGACTTCGCGTTCAGCCAGCGCGATGGCGTGATCCAGAAGTTTTCGCTCGACCTCACGCTCGACTCCGACTGGAGCTCTCCCTCGGGACGCAACATCACCGCGCAGGCAACGCAGCTCATCCCCGGCGAGGGCTACGTGGTTCGCGTTCCGGTGCAGTTCGCAGGCAAAGGTTCGCCGGCTGCGATGAGTTACGCGGCCTCCGCGAGCATCTGGTTGAAGCCGTGGATTCTTCCGATCGCGATGCTCACGCCGTTCGGATTGTTTCTGCTGCGCGAATGGCGTGTGAAGAAATCGGCCGATGTCGACGGCGGCGCGATCGACGCTGCGTGGGTCAAGCGCAATGTGCTGTGGCATCCGCCTGAAGTGGCCGGTGCGTTTCTGCATGGCGACGTCGGACCGCCGGAGTTTGCCGCGCTGCTCGCGAAGATGGAGCAGGACGGAAAGATCCGCTCCGAAGTGAAGCCGAAGAAGTTCGGCAAGCCGAATCTGCACCTGAAGCTGCTCGCCGACCTGAACGACCTGCACGGCAGCGAGCGCATGGTCGCGGTAAAGCTCTTTCGCAAGAAGAAAGAGACGAATACCGAGGAGCTGCGCGCCGCGTACAAGAAGACAGGATTCGATCCTCCGGGGCTCATTCGCGCTGAAGTTCTGCAGAAGGCCAGTGTCACTGCGCCGGTGCAGGGCGTCGTGAAACGGCGCGCACCTGCAGGCATCCTCATCGTAGCGGGATTCATCGGCGTGTTCGCCGCGGCGGTGCAGGAGCCGAGCAGCGTTCTCGTGCTGTTTCTCATCCTCTTCGGCGGCATCTTCCTGGGATTCGTCGGCATGCCGGCCGCACAGACGTGGCGGAAGAGGCGCGCGACGAGCGCGCTGATTCGGATCGCGCTCGTGCCGCTGATCGCGATCTTGATGGCGCGCGTCGTTCAGCGGATCTTCGTCCCGAGCGATGCAGCCTCGGGCCAGTTCACGCTGCTCGCAACGATCGCTCTGACGCTGGCGTGGCTCGGGCTGTACCTGATGATCCTCGCCGAGGCGGGAGAGCCGCTCGGGCATGCGACGGCGTCGATTCGCGAGACGCTGCGTCGCGCGCGCAGTTTCTTCGCGGATGAATTGAAGAAACCGAATCCCGCGATTCGCAATGAATGGACGCCGTGGTTGATCGCGCTCGGACTCGACCGGTCGCTTGCTTCGTGGTGGAAGTCGCACGGTGGAATCGACGCCATTGCGAGCACAAGCACGAGCGTTTTCTCGCCTTCGTCATCCTCATCGCCGTCGTTCTCTTCATCGCGTTCATCGTCCACGTTTAGTGGTGGAGGGGGATCGTTCGGTGGCGCGGGTGCGAGCGGCAGTTGGGCCACCGCCGCGATGGCGGTGGCCACACCGATCAGTGCACCGTCCACTTCCAGTGGAAGCAGCGGGTCATCGTCGTATTCATCCTCCTCGTCTTCTTCTTCGTCGTCGAGCAGCAGCTCGAGCGGCGGTGGAGGAGGCGGCGGCTGGTGACGAGTTTGGAGTGCGGCAGCCGCACTCCAAACCGTTAGAAATTCGTCTGCATCCCCAGCATGTAATTCGCGTCCGAGGTGAGCTGAATCGCGTTCACGCGCTGATAGAGCGGCAGCTGCGCGACCGCATAAAACGCGGCACCGCGATACGACACGCGCAATCCGGGACTCGCATACAGCGAGCGCCCGCCGCTCAGCTCCGACTCCTCGGGATCGCTCATGGCATCGCGCGACCGTACGCGTCCATTGAGCTGCACGAGTGCTTCGAGGCTGCGCGTGATCGGGACCGCCGTGCCGGCGCTCAACTGCAGCTCGTTGCCGAGGCGATCGCCGGAGCCGGTGCGGTGGCGGTATGTGGCGGAGACGAAGTACGGCATCACCGCGAAGTTCCCCATCGCACCCTCGACCGCTGAGCTGCGCACGACTTTGCTCTGCCACGCGAGGCCGCCGATGACGTCCGTCGATCCGCTGCCGGGCTGGATCGGCAACTCGCCGAGATCGTCCTCGTGATTGCGCACGTCGTTGGCGCCGGTCGGCAGTGAGAGACCACCGATCACCCAAAGACCCGAGGCCACGTGGCCACGCGCGAGAAGGGAGAGATCGCCGACGCCGCGAATGTCCCATGACTGCGGAATGATGTTGTGCTCCGCCGCGATGCCGCGCGAGTGCTCGTGACTGCTGCCGAGGTGTTGATGCGAGCGCGAGATGAACGGCAGTGATGCGGTGAGATGCCAGCGCTCCGTGGCTGCCCAGGTGAGCGTGCCAGTGGTGATGCGATTGATCGTGCGCACTTCATCGTGATGCGCGGGAATGGCTCCGACCGCGACTTCGCGCGTACCCGAGCGTGGCTGGTCCTGATCGATGTACTGCACGGATAAGTCGAACGTGAAGCGATGCAACGCGGGCAGGTTCAGCGCGTTGAGATCGAGGGGGCACGACGACGAACCGCAGCCGGCCCACAGGCGCGGCGCAACGAAAAGCATCGCGAGCACGAAAGCTCGAGGCTTCATGGAAAAGCTCCTTTTTCTCTGCGTGAGGATTTCAGGCGATCACGAGAGCGGAAGCTCGAGGCGGGTGTTCGGGGACGGCGTGCTCCCCATCGAGCGGACGCGCGATGGTCGTTTCGTACTTGTGCATCGCGCGCGGTGATGCAATGTCGACGATGGTTTCAGGAACGATCGCGCGCCACGACAGGAACATTGGAACGAATCGCGAATCATCGCTGCCGCCGCAGGAGGCGAAGGACGTGCCGTTCCGCGGTGCCGCATCCATCGGACAGACGCCGTCTTTGCAGCAAATGGATTTGATGCGACATGCGCAATGCCACGCTTCCGCGGCGGCGATCAGCGACACGGCTTCCGCCGCGAAGAAGATCATCAAGGCGAACGAAAGAGCGCGGCGTCGCATCAATGGAAGTATAGAGGAACCCCTGTCGCGCTAAGTCCGCAACACACCGGCCCGCTCGTACACCTTCGTTTCGATGAATGTATCGACGAGTGCTGGATCGAGCAGCCCGTCGTTGACTTCCATCTTGAGAATGTCGAGCGCGCGATCGGTGGAGATGGCGCGCTTGTACGGACGGTCGCTCGCCGTGAGCGCGTCGTAGATGTCGGAGATGGCCATCATCCGCGACTGCAGCGGAATGTCGCCGGCGCTCAGTTTGCGCGGGTAACCGCGGCCGTTGAGCTTCTCGTGATGCGCATACGCGATGTCAGCGACTTTCGCGAGGTCGCGCGTCCACGGAATCTTCATCAGGAAGTTGAACGTGTGCGTGACATGGCTCTCGATCTCGACCCGCTCCGCCGCATCGAGGTTGCCTTTGCGGATCGAGAGAATGCGCGCTTCTTCCTGATCGACGAGCCTTCTGCGATCGCCGCGGATGTCTTCGTAATCTCTCCCCGCTAGTTGCTGCAGATACTCGAAATCCCCCTCGGGGAGCACCGTCGGTTCATTCGACTGCGAGATGAACGCGAAGTCCTTCTGCAGTTTCAGAATCTGCGCGGCCGCATCGGCGTCGACCTGCGCGGTGAACTCGTCGTAGCCATTGCGTCCGTTCGCGAGCAGGTAGTCAATCTTGCGACGATTGGTGTCGTTCTCGACCGACTTCATCACGTACTCGAAGCGCCCGCGAATCGTCTCGAGCTGCATCGGATAGAGCTTCTTCTCTTTGATGAGAACCTGCTCGCGCACGCCGACTTTGCCGAAGTCGTGCAGCAGCGACGCGTAGCGAATCTCGCGCACCTGATCGACCGTGAAGCGGACGTCGGCGAACATGCCGCTGTCGATGCGATCGATGACGCGCGCCAGCTCGACCGTGAGATCGGCGACGCGGAACGAATGACCGGACGTGGTCGGATCGCGTTGCTCGATCGCCGTGACGGCGGCCGTCACGAAGCCTTCGAACAATCGCTCGATCGATTCATAGAGCAGATTGTTCTCGACGGCGACCGCGGCCTGGCTGGCCAGCGCGCGCATGATCTCCGAGGTGTCGTCGCGGAACGAGATCACGTTCTCCGGCACATTCGCAGCGGTCAAACGCGCAGGAGCGCCGACGCGCTTGCGATTGATCAACTGCAGCACGCCGATGACGTCGCCGGCGTGATTCGTCATCGGGAAGACGAGCAGCGAGCGCGTGAGATAGCCGTTCTGCTCATCGAAGGAGCGGTTGATCTCGTACTCCGCGTCCGCGGGCAGGTCGTACGCGTCGTCGATGACGAGCGTCTCCCCTGTCATGGCCACGTAGCCCGCGAGACTCTTACGCGTGATCGGAAGGATCTTTTCCTCGAAGCCTTCCACGTCGATCGAATCGTTCTGCGCGAGCTTCCAGCGCAGAACCTTGCGGCCGCCCTGTTCATCGAGGAGATAGAGCGAGCCGGCGTCGGAGCGCGAAAGCTCGCGCGCTTTGCTGAGAATCATCGTCAGCAGCACGGAATGATCGCGGACCGTCGACAGCGACACGCCGACCTGCGCGACCTGCTGCAGCTCGCGCGTGCGATCGGTGAGTTGATGCTCGAGCTGGTCGGCACGCTGTTTCTGATAGAGAAACTGATATGCGCGCTTCACCGCGTTGAGGAGCACGGCGGTCGAAGGATTCGCGGGGAGCTGGAGGTAGATGCTGTCATCCGCGACCCAGCGCGGCTGCTCCGCGAGTCCCACGCCGACGACGGCCGTGCGCGGATCGATGTTCAGAATCGAACTGTGGCCGTTGGTGATGTTCCGGTCGACGAGGACGACGCGGAGGGAGGCATCGCCGATGAGGAGCTGCTCGAGACTGTCGAGCCTGCTCGATGCAATGGATTCGCGCGTCAACACATCGGCGTACAGCCCGATGGGAAACGTCTCCGAGTGCAAGAGCGTCAGCGTTTGCATGTGCGTGAAGCGGCGAGCGTGCAACCCCCGTGCGAGCATTATAGGCTGCGCTTCGCGCAGCGTTACTGGTTGCTGGTTGCCGGTTCAAGGTGCCTCAGCGCGAAAGAGCCCGCTCTCGCGACACGGTACCTTGAACCAGCAACCAGCAACATTCGATACACTCTCGCCGCGCGCGAGAATGTTGCACTCGCGTCGAGCGTTGCCCGCAGCGATACCCGAGGAACACATCCAGGAGGACTCCCCTTGGCCGCGTACACCACAGAGACGATCACGCCCAGGTACCACGACGCCATCGTTGCGTGGCAGAAGAAGAACTTCCCCGAGCTCGCTTTCCTCGAGAACAACTGGTCGAAGTTCTACAGCCAGACGCCGTTCGTCCTCACGGCGAAGATCGGGAAGCTGAACAACGAGGCGATCCCGTTCGGGCGCATGGCCGGCAAGCCGCGGTTCGAGAACGCCGGCGAGATGGTCGGCAACATGTTCTATTCGGCGCGCGACATCATCCGCGCGCAGGCTTCGACCGAGCTCGGCTCGATCCAGCAGCATCGCCTGACCCTCGAAGAAGCGCCGACGGATCAGATGAAGATGGCCGTCCTGCGCATCATGGCCGAGGAGCTGCGGCACGGGTATCAGATGTTCTGGGTGCTCGATCACGACCAGTCGTGGAAAAAGCCCGGCCATCCCGACATCGCCAGCGAGACGATGGAAGAGCTGCTGTCGATGGAGCTCGGCGATCACGTCCTCGACGCCTTCAACATCCCGTTCGTGAACTTCATCGACAACGTCGTCTTTGCGACGGTCATCGATCTCGTCGGCAAGTACCAGCTCGAAATGCAGAAGGTCTTCTCCTACGCGCCGATGGCGCGCTCGATGGGACCGATGCTCTCCGAAGAAGGGTTCCACATCGGATCGGGCCGCGGATTTCTGAAAGAGATGGCGGTCGGCGCGACCAACGACACCGGCCGCTATTCGATCGAAGACATCCAGCGCGTGCTCAACGCGTGGATCCCGCGCGGCGTGGAGATGTTCGGCAATGAGCGCGGCGGCGGCACGGCCGTGCAGTTCGGATTCAAAGACCGCGACAACGGCACCGCGCAGGGCGAGTACTACAACGAAGTACGCGAGCTGATCGAGTTGATCAATGTCGAGATCACGAAGACGAAGCTCGGTGACATCACCGCGCCCGACGCGCGCGTGCTCGTCCGCGAAGTGCAGGACACCGGCGAGGCCGTGCGCAACGTGAAGCCCGCGGAACTGCTCTTCGTTCCCGACGTGAAGTTCTTCCGCAAACGGGGCGCCGAGGAGATCGCGCTGATGCCGTTCGATGTCGATGGCAATCTCCTGACACGCGATGGAAAGCCCTACACCGGCGAGCAGTACCTCGAATACCTCGACACCGTGTTGCCGGACTACTACGTGAAGTCGAGCGAGTTCGCGAAGTACCGCGAGGCGCTGCTGGGACACCACGCGCCGACCGGTTCGTACGGCTGGTAGACGGTGGCTCTTTAGTCGCAGAGTCGCAGAGTCTCAGAGGGACTTCTCGCAAGAGCCATCTCTGAGACTCTGAGACTCTGCGACTCTGCGACTCTGAGACTTTCTCCCACTACAATCGCGCGCGATGAAAGCACTCGTCGTCGCGCTCCTGCTCCTCTTTCCCCTTTCCGCGCTCGCGCAGGACGAAGCGCGCCAGCCGTACGCGCCCGATCGCCGCGCGGGTGAAGGCGAGGGACCGTTCCCGCGTCTGATCATCCGCGGCGTCACGGTCATCGACGGTTCGGGCGCGCCGCCGATCGGGCCGATGGATGTCGTCATCGAAGGGAATCGCATCAAGGAAGTGCGCAGCGTCGGCTTCCCGAAAGTGCCGATCGATCCGAAACGTCGACCGACCGACGCGACGAAAGAGATCGACGGCTCGAAGATGTATCTCCTCCCCGGCTTCGTCGACATGCACGGCCATTCCGGCGGCACGGAGCAGGGCACGACCGCGGAGTACGTGTTCAAGCTCTGGCTCGCGCACGGCATCACGACAGTGCGCGATCCGGGATCAGGCAATGGCCTCGACTGGACGGTGCACGAGCGCGACCGCAGCGCGCGCAATGAGATCGTCGCGCCGCGCATCGTGCCGTATGCATTCACCGGCAAGTCGATGTGGGACGGCGGATCGATCGATTCGCCCGAACAGGCGCGCAAGTTCGCGCAGTTCGTCGCGAAGAACGGCGGCGCGGGACTGAAGATCATCGGCGGCGTCGGCGATCCCGTTTACGATCCCGAAATTCTCAGCGCCCTGCTGAGCGAAGCGAAGAAACTGAAGCTCGGCACGACGACGCATCTCGCGCAGATGGGCGTCGCACGCATGAACATCCTCCAGGCCGCCCGCCTCGGACTCGACGGCATGGAGCACTGGTACGGGTTGCCCGAAGCGCTGTTCGATACGCGCACGGTTCAGGACTATCCGGCGGACTACAACTATCTCGACGAATCGCATCGCTTCGGCCAGGCCGGACGTCTGTGGAAGCAGGCCGCACAACCCGGCAGCGCGAAGTGGAACGCGACGATGGACGAGCTGCTCGCGCTCGGCTTCAATCTCGATCCGACGCTCACGATCTATGAAGCGAGCCGCGATCTCATGCGCTCGATGCGCGCCGAATGGCACGACCGCTACACGCTGCCGTCGCTCTGGAAATGGTACGAGCCGAGCCGCGTCGCGCATGGCGCGTACTGGTTCGACTGGACGACCGCGGACGAGATCGAGTGGAAGAACAACTACCGCCTCTGGATGGCGTTCCTCAATGAGTACAAGAACCGCGGCGGCCGCGTCACCACCGGCTCCGACTCGGGCTACATCTACAAGCTCTACGGCTTCGACTACATCCGCGAGCTCGAGCTCCTGCAGGAAGCGGGATTTCATCCGCTCGAAGTCATTCGCGCGGCGACGTTTCATGGTGCCGAGGCGCTGCATGAGGCGAGCGGAAAACGTCCGGAGTACGGACTCGTGCGCGCAGGCATGCTCGCCGATCTCGTATTGGTCGAAGCGAATCCACTCGCGAATCTGAAAGTGCTGTACGGAACGGGTGCGATCCGCGTGAACGACGACACCGGCAAAGTGGAGCGCGTCGGCGGCGTGCGCTATGTCGTCAAGGACGGGATCGTGTACGACGCGAAGAAGCTGCTCGCGGATGTGGAGAAGATTGTGGCGGACGCGAAGAAGTGAATCGGGTTGTCAGTTGTCGGTTCTCGGTTGTCTGCAATGAAGGCGGTTGTCGGTTGTCGGTTCTCGGTTGTCTGTACTGCATCGCGAGAACCCACAGACAACAGACAACTGACAACTGACAACTGACAACTGACAACCCTGACAGGTTCACGTCAGGCGCGGTACCGCCGTCTCCGTCGACGCGTCGCCCGAGTCGAGTCGCGCGAGCTTCACGGCCACTTCGCCGATGAGGATCTCGCAGCGATCGAGCAGTTCTGTTGCGGCGCCGATCCGGCGGCCGTCGACGAATGTGCCGTTCTTGCTGCGCAGGTCTTCGATGCGCAGCTTGTCGCGCGTGATCTCGAGCCGTGCGTGTACGCGTGACACCGACGGCGCGTCGATCGCGACGGCGCAATCGGGGCGGCGTCCGATCAGGTGCGAGCCAGGCGGCAGCAGCACGGAATGGTCTTCCCATCGCACGGAAACCACCGGCTGCGATCCGACCGATTCCTGCTTATCGACCTCGCCTGCGAACGCATAACCGTAACCGTACACCGTGCGCACGACTTCCGGTCGTCCGCCGCGTTCTTCGATCGCGTTGCGAATCTCGAGCACGAGTGTCTTGAGATTCGCTTCCTCGACGATGTGTCCTGACCAGACATAGTCGAGCAGGTCGCGCTTGCTCACCGCTTTCGGCTGCCGCAACAGCAGCAACTCCAATAGACGAAACGCGCGCGGCGTGAGGCGCACGGGCTCACCGCCGCGGAGCAGCGCCTTCTGATCGGAATCGAAGCAGAACTGATCGAAACGGAACGTGGCCATGGAAGAAACAACCAGATCGCTACCAGCCAGTTACGACTTCGACTGGCGGGTTCGCGATGATATTGCCTTCCCAACGGATAAGAGGAAATTCCAGATGGTCCTGCGAGCAGCGATTTCCATAGTTCGCGATATCGGCAACACCGGCTCGATCGGCGTAACATCCGTCCATCACTTCAGCAAGACGGATCGAATGATCGGGGCCCGCATTGGCCATCTTCGTGTCACAGGCGTGCTCGGATCGGGCGGCATGGGTGACGTGTATCGCGCAACGGACGAGCGCCTCAACCGCACCGTCGCGTTGAAAGTCATCCGCGCCGATCGTCGTCCGAGCATCGACTCGCGCAGCCGCTTTCTCCGCGAAGCGCGCACGCTCTCTGCGCTCGACCACCCCAACATCTGCCGCATCCATGAATATATAGAGGCCGAGGAAGGCGACTTTCTCGTGCTGGAGCTGGTCGACGGCGTGACGCTCGAGAAAGCGATCGAGCTCGGCATGAGCCGCGCGCGCAAGCTGCGCATCGCCATCGAGATCTGCGACGCGCTCGCGGCCGCGCATCGCAAAGGCATCGTCCATCGCGATCTCAAAGAAGAGAACGTGATGATCACACCGAACGGCACGGCGAAAGTGCTCGACTTCGGCATCTCGCGCCGCGAGGAAGAGCACGAGACGCCACCTCCGTCGTCGACTCCCGAGGAGCCGATCGAGCAGGCGGCCACGCTCATCTTCCCTGTCGGCGGTGCGAGCGTCACGCCTCCGGAAATGCTGCCGCGCGCGGTGACGGAGCAAGGCATCGCCGTCGGAACGCCCGCAACGATGAGCCCCGAGCAGGCAATCGGAAACGTCGCAACGTCGGCGTCCGATATGTACTCGTTCGGCCTTCTCTTGCAGCGACTGTTCACCGAGAAACCCGCGCATCCGGAATTCCTCGGCGCACGCGAGCTGATGCTGCGCGCCGCCGCGGGCATGACCGAGCCGATCGTCGGGCAGCCGCGCGACATCACCAGTCTCATCGAGCGTCTCGAGCAGAAAGCGCCCGCCGATCGTCCCACCGCAAACGAAGCGTTGCGGATCCTGAAGCGCATCGACGCCGCGCCGAAGCGTCGCGTGCAGCTCGCGATGTTGATCACGCTCGTCGTGCTCCTCGCCGCCTTCGCCGCAAAGTACGTCTACGACGTCACCTCGGCACGCCGCGACGCGGAACGAAAACGCGCGCAAGCCGAAGAGCTGGTGAGCTTCATCGTCGGCGATCTGCGCACGAAGCTCGAGTCGGTTGGCCGGCTCGATGTGCTCGATGGGGCGGCGTCGCGCGCACTTGCGTACTTTGCGTCGCTCGATCCCGAGGAACTGAGCGGCGACAACCTGCACAAGAACGCACTCGCGCTCGCGCAGCTCGGTGAAGTACGCGTCAACGAAGGACAGCTCGATGAAGCGGTGAAGATGTTCCGCGAGTCAATCCGCTTCGCGACGGCCGCCGTGTCGCGCAACGACAAACGCGACGAGTGGAAGCTCGCGCTTTCGAATGCGCACTTCTGGCTCGGCGATGCGCTGCGCAAGAAAGGCGATCACGCGGGCGCGCTGCGTCATTTCCGCAGCTATCTCGACATCGCACGCCAACTCGCGGACACGCATCCCGGCGATGCGAAGTACGAAGCGGAAGTGAGCTATGGCTACGGCAACGTCGGCGCTGCGTACGAGGCCGCGGGCGATGTCACACGCGCGCTCGCCGAATACCGCACGGCGATCGAGCTCGACCGCCGGCGTCTGCAGCGCGATCCGTCATCGGAGCAATGGCGTGAAGATCTCGCGACGTCACTCAATCGCGCGGGAGTGGCGCAGCAGACCACCGGCGATCTGACGGCAGCACGTGCGGCGTTCGCGGAAGAGATTGCGCTGCGCCGCCAGCTGTCCGATGCTGCGCCCGGCGACGCGCGACGGATTCGCGAGCTCGCAGTCTGTCTCGCGTACAGCGGCGTGCTGCAACAGATGATGGGCGAGAACGAGCGCGCGATTGCTTCGTTTTCCGAGGAGCTGGCGCTGTCGTCGGAGCTCGCGAATCGCGATCCATCGAATGTCGTCGCGCGACGCAACCGCGCCTCGGCACAATCGCGACTGGCCGTGCTGCTCACGAATGACCTGCCGCGCGCGTTGACGATGATCGAGGAAGCCGAGCAGGTCTTTCGCGACGTCGTGAAGATCGACGGGCGTCCGGCGTGGAGACGCGACCTCGCTTCGGCGATCCAGCGCAAAGGCGTTCTTCGCCTGCTCATCGCCGATCGCAGTCAGTTGCGGGAGATGGCTGCAGAAGCGCTGGCGATCGTCGAGAAGCTCGCTGCGCAGGAGCCGAACAACGCGCACACGACGCGCGTACTGTGCGAGGTCCTGCTCTTCGCGGCGGACGCGGCGCCGCCGGACAGTGAGGACGCGATCCGTCATCGCACGCGAGTCGCTGCCATCGCGGCGATGGCGGATCAGCGCGATCCGCGAATCACGGTGCTCCGAGTCCAGGCGCTCACGGGACTCGGGCGACGAAGTGAGACCGCACCGATCGCTCGTCAGTAATTTCAGCTTCGTGTTGTCCGAGGACCGCTGCCGTTGCGCAGCGGTAAGAACCAAACCGCTTCAAAAACGAGAGGAAAGTCATGTCTGAAAACGCTTTGCAGTTCCCCACCGCCCTGACCCTGGAGGACTATCTGATCACCGTGGATCTCGAGGTTCACAATCCCGCGGATCCGAATACTGTCAGTCTTCACGTCGTCAACGAAGAGCAGCGCTACCTCCATATCCCGCAGGAATCCGCCCGTGCAATCACGTGGACCATCACCGGAGAGAACGAGGTGAAGTTCGACAATCCACCGCTGACGTTCACGGGACCTGACCCGGGAACGACACCTGTCGTATCGCCGGACAGGAAAAGTGTGACGATCGCCTGGGCGAACACCTCGGCGAGCCAGGGCAGGTCGTTCTTCTACACGCTCCGGGCGATCACGACGATCGACACCCTTACGATCCCGATCACGCACGATCCGACGGTCCACAACGAGCCGCCGACCTAGCGTCAACTTTCGCGAACGCGGCGGGCTTCGCCCGCCGCGTCACGCGTCGAGTCGCGCTTTACAGCGTTCGATCAGCGTCTTCAATCCCGTCGCGTCGCCCGACGCATCGCGCGCTTTGAGCAGCTCCATCAGCATGTCGGGCGACGTGATCTCGTCCGCGGCTTCTTCGATCTCGCCATCGGCGGATTCGACCGCGGATGCGATGTACGGGATTGCGCGTGCGTCGCGGCGGCGCGCGAGTCCGAGGGCGGCTTCATTCGCGACGGCGCGGTCTTCATCGCGCAGCCTTTCGGCAAGCGCTGCGCGGATGCGCGGCGTGTCGTGATCGGAGAGACTGCCGACGGCGAACGTCGCGCGATCGCGAACCGAAGTATCACCGTCACGCATGAGCGTGAGCAGCACGCGCTCGGCGCGTTCATCGCCCATCAGATCTTCGAGCGCAGTCGCGACGGCCCAGCGCACGTTCGAGGCATCGTGTTGCGCGACTTGCGAGAGCGCGTCGATGGTGCGCGCGTCCTGTTTCTGACTGAGCGCATGAACGGCGGCTTCGATCACGCTCGACTCGGAATCGCCGAGGAGCGTCATCAGCGTGTGGATTGCGTCTTCGGAGAACGAGCTCAGTTGGCCGAGGATGTCCGCGCCGGCCACGCGCTCTTCGGCGCGCGCCGCATTGCAGAGTTGCACTGCACGCTCGAACACTTCCCGCGTACCCAGAGCATGCAGCTCCTGGATCGCAGTCCAGCGGGTGTCGTCGTCCTGTTCCCGTACGACGACAGCCAGCAGCTCATCGACGGAATGCACGACGCGATGCTACCTTAATGACGTCCAATGCGCTTACGTGCAAACCGGTTCGCCATCACTCTTCTCTTCCTCGCTTGCGCATGTGGCGAACTGAAGTCGCCGACTTCTCCCATCGGTGGAGGTCAGCCTCCCGATCCATCCGCGACGTTCACTCGTGTACAGAACGAAGTCTTCACGCCAACCTGCACGACGATCGCGTGTCACGATCCGCTCGGCCAGCAATCGCAGCTGGTGCTCACTGCGGGGCGCGCGTATGCCAGCACGGTGAACGTACCGAGCGTGGAGATGCCGTCGCTGCTTCGGATCAAACCGAACGAACCGGCGGATTCGTATCTCTATCGCAAGATCACCGGCGCCGGGATCACCGGCGATCGCATGCCACTGAGCCAGCCTTCGCTTTCGGAGGCGCAGCTCGCACTGGTGCGCGATTGGATCCGGAGAGGAGCGCCGAATGATTAACGCGCGGCTGGCCGCGGTTCTCGCGATTGCGTTCCCGCTGTTCACTTTTGCACAAGGCAGGCTGCCGGTCGGCGATCAGCTGCTCACGCTCCCCTCGTCGCACATGGGCGCGCACGGAACGTGGGAACTGAAGTTCACGCATCGCTTCAATCAATCGCTCGCGGACGGCAGCTTCGCCGATCAGCTCCATTCGCTATTCGGTCTCGACACGAATGCGGACGTGACGTTCGGGCTCGCCTATGCGATCCGTCCCGACCTGCAACTCTCGATCGCGCGCAGCAATACGAACGACACATTCGAAGCGGCCGCAAAGTACCTCGTGCTGGAACAGGCGGCGACCGTGCCGCTGACGATCGCGGTGCGCGGCGGAGTCGACTTCCGCACGGAACGCGATCTCGAAGACCGCAGCTCGCTCTTCGCGCAGGCGATTCTTTCGCGGCGCATGGGCAAGGTGGAAGTGTTCGCGATGCCGACGTACGTCACCAATGCAGGACGCACTGTCACCGGCGACACCTCCGGCGCGCTGTTCGAGCACGCGTTCAACGTGCCGGTCGGTGTCGCGTACTTCATCAAGCCGCCGCTCGCGCTCGTCATGGAGATCATCCCGCCCAACGGCGATCTGCCTGATGAAACCAACGGAGATTTCGGCTGGTCCGTCGGCATCAAACGCGCGATCGGCGGGCACTGGTTTGAGCTGCTGCTGACGAACAGTCAGGGCACGACCGTCGACCAGTACACGACGAGCACGTTCCAGGGAGCGGGGCTGGATGCGGGCGAGGTGAAGTTGGGATTCAACATCGAGCGAAGATTCGGGCGCAGACGGCGCTGACGCGCCGCTGCGGTTGCTGGTTGCTGGTTGCTGGTTCAAGGTGCTTCATCGCCAGTGCGACGACTGTCCGCTCTTGCCATGCCGCACCTTGAACCAGCAACCAGTAACCAGCAACCGCGCGAGCAAAGCGAGCGCGCGAAAAGCGGCGCGCCCGTTGCACTGACCCTGCTCATGCATTGCCCCGAATGCAAGGTGTTGAACGAAGCGGACACGGCAGCCTGTTCGAGCTGCGGCTTGCTCCTCATCACCTCCGTTCCGGCATCCTCCGGCCTCCTTCCGATGTTCACCGAAGGGCTGAAGCGTCGCGCCGATGATCTCGCCGTGCAGCGGCGGCGCGCGAGCGACAGTGAGCGTCGCCATCGCCGCGAGGCCGACGGCGAGACCTCGCAGTGCCAGTTCTGCAACGGTACCGTCTCGTTGAAGTCCGTCCGCTGCAAGCACTGCAGCGAAGTCCTCGACGACGATTTCTATCGCGAGCGCGCGCAACGCATCCGCTCGCGCATGAACTACGCGAGCTGGGTCATGTACCTCTTCGGCCTCGGCGCGCTGCTCGTCTTCCGCCCCGTCGGCGTGCTGTCGATCGCAGCAGGGCTGCTTCTTTCGATCGCCTACTACGCGGTGCCGGTGGAACCGCCGAGCACTCCTCGCAATCCGAAGAAAACCGGACTCGGCACGTTGATCCGTCGTCAGTTAAAGATGGAGCGCGTCGCCATTCCGATCCCGGCGCTGCGCAACAAGAAACTGGTCTTCGTCGGCACGCCGCTCGTCGCCGCGCTCATCGGCTACTCCGCGAATCTCTTCCTGCTGCAGGAGCCGGTCAACGACATCCTCAAAGAGAACAAAGCGTTCGCGGGGATGGAAGTCTCCGCGCACTATCAGTACTACGTGATCCCCGGCGTCGTCGTGTACGACCTCGAGGGACTCTCCATGCGCCAGACGCCGCTCGACGTGCAGACCGCGCTGCTCGAGTTCGCGAAGAAAGTGAAAGAGAAACGCTACTCGCGCATCGACCTCGCCTACCAGGGCGAGCGCAAGTTCAGCATCGACGGCGCGTCGTTCATGAAGCTCGGCCAGGAGTACGCGAACAGGAACTTCGACTACGTGCTCTATAAATTGCCGCGCTTGTTCCGCGGCAACGACGGCGCTCCGTTGAATGGAACGGAGCGCGACGCGCTGCTCGAGTTTCACCGCCAGTGGTACGGCGAGGATCAGCTGACGAAGACCGTTGCGAACGGTCTCTGATTTGTCATCCCGAGCGTGAGCGAGGGACCTGAGCGGGCGGGGCGCGAAGCTCGTGCCTGTCGCCCCACCCGCACAGGTCCCTCGCTACGCTCGGGATGACAAGCTCGATCAGCGATCCATGTTCCGCGTCGACTGCAGCATCCCCACGCGATTCCCCTCGGTATCGATGAACGCCGCGTACAGTCCGATGCCGGGGATGTCATCCGGCTCGCCCGGTGTCTGACCACCGAGCACTTTGCCGCCCGCTTCTTCGACCTTCTTCATCGACTCGCGGACGTCGTCCACGTCGATCACGACCGAAGGAACCTGCGACGGATCTGTTCTCAGGAACAAGCCGCCATTGATGGCGCCCGGCTTGAGCGGTCCCTTGTCATCGGTTTCCGTGGTCGTGACGATGACGTACTCGCCCATCTCCGGGCCCAGCATCGTTGGATGCCAGCCGAACGTCGTCTCATAAAACTTTGCTGCCCGCGTCCGGTCATCCACGGGGAACTCGAAATGAACTACCGAATTCATCTTCATGCTTGCGTCTCCTTACGGGACGCAAGCTACAACAACTGTTCCGCCTCGAGTTGACGCGTCAGGGTGAGCGTGTCAATGAACTGAAAAGCCTGCATGCCGAGGGACCGGGCGGCTGCGACGTTTTCGCTGAGGTCGTCGATGAAGACGACCTGACGCGGTGTCGCGCCGATCGTGTCGAGCGCGCGGCGGAAGATTTCGGGATCGGGCTTCGCGACCTTGAAACGGTGCGAGAAGATGAAGCGATCGTCCTTCGCGAACAGCGACGAGAACTTGCGCGGGATGAGCTCTGCGTGCACTTCATTCGAGTTCGAAAGGAACGCCACGCGATAGCGCGCACGCACACGCTCGAGCAGTTCTTCCGCGCCGGGCGACGTGCCGTCGAAGAAGTCGCTCCAGAGATCGTGAAACTCGCGAATCGATCCGCGATAGCCCGCACGATCGCAAAGGAATTCGTAGAACTCCCAGAACGTGATCGCGCCGCGCTCCATGTCGCGATACGAGCCCGGCGCTTCGAGCAGTTCCACGAGCTCATCACGCGAAACGGACGACTCCACACGGATGCTCTCCAGCACGCGCTCGTACGCCAGCTTGATGAGCGTATTGCCGAGGTCGAAGAGGAACCAGGTCGTCGTCATTGCGTCGTGCGTCACATTCTAAACACGCCGAACCGCGGCTCTTCGATACGTACGTTATAAGAAATGGACAATCCGAGGCCGAGGTAGCTGCGCGTGTCGGCAGGATCGATGACGCCGTCGTCCCAGAGGCGCGCGGTCGAGTAGTACGGGCTCCCCTCTTCCTCGTACTTGGCGAGCACGGGATCGGCGATCTCGCGCTCTTCTGTCGACGAAAGCTCTTTGCCGGCGCGCGCGAGTTGATCGCGTTTGACCGTCGTCAGCACGCCCGCGGCCTGCTCGCCGCCCATCACGGAGATACGCGCATTCGGCCACATCCAGAGGAAGCGCGGCGAGTACGCGCGGCCGCACATGCCGTAGTTGCCGGCGCCAAACGAGCCGCCGAGGATCACGGTGAATTTCGGGACGGTCGAGTTGGCAACGGCGTGCACCATCTTCGCGCCGTCCTTGGCGATGCCGCCGCGCTCGTATTGCTTGCCGACCATGAAGCCGGTGATGTTCTGCAGAAAGATCAGCGGGATGCGGCGCTGATTGCACAGCTCGATGAAGTGCGTGGCCTTGAGCGCGGACTCGGAGAAAAGCACGCCGTTGTTCGCGAGGATGCCGACTTTGTAGCCGAAGATGCGCGCGAAGCCGGTCACGAGCGTCGTCGCATAGCGTTCTTTGAACTCGTGGAACTTTGAGCCGTCGACGATTCGCGCGATGACTTCCCGCACGTCGTACGGTTTGCGCACGTCGCGAGGAATCACGCCATACAGTTCTTTCGGATCGTAAAGCGGATCCTCGGACGCGACGCGCGTCGTCGGTTCCTGTTTGTCGAGCCGCAGGTTTTCGACGATGTTCCGCACGATCCCGATCGCATGCGCATCATCCTCAGCGAAGTGATCCGCGACACCGCTGATGCGCGTGTGTACATCGGCGCCACCGAGCTCCTCGGCAGTAACTTCTTCGCCGGTTGCGGCTTTCACGAGCGGTGGTCCGCCGAGGAAGATCGTACCCGTGCCTTTGACGATGACGGCTTCGTCGGACATCGCGGGAACGTAGGCGCCGCCGGCGGTGCATGAGCCCACGACCGCGGAGATCTGCGGGATCTCCTGCGCCGACATCAAAGCCTGGTTATAGAAGATACGTCCGAAGTGTTCGCGGTCCGGAAACACCTCGGCCTGCAACGGCAGAAACGCGCCGCCGGAATCGACGAGATAGACGCAGGGAAGGTGATTCTGCATCGCCACTTCCTGCGCGCGCAGATGCTTCTTCACCGTCATCGGGAAGTACGTGCCGCCTTTGACCGTGGCGTCGTTGGCGATGATCAGACACTCGCGCTGGTTGATGCGGCCGATGCCGGTGATGATGCCCGCGGCCGGCGCTTCATCGTCGTACATCCCGTTCGCGGCGAGTGGCGAGAGCTCGAGGAATGGCGTGTCGGGATCGAGCAGCGCCGCGATCCGCTCGCGCGGCGGCATCTTTCCCTGCTCGACGTGCCGCGCGAGGTACTTCGGCCCGCCGCCCTGCCGCGCGGCTTCGATGCGGTGCTTCAGCTCGTCGACCAATCCCTGCATCCGCTCCGTGTTCCCGATGAACTCGGAGGATGAGGTGTCGAGATGCGTCTCCAGTGGTTCCATGCGGGCGGGAGTCTATCTGATGGAATAGCAGTCGTCGCGAAAGGCGTAACATACGATGTGATGATCAGAGTTGCGGACATCGCGCTGTTCGATGAGTTCGGCCAGATCCTGTTGCTGGCCGAAGTGCGAACGCCCGAATCACCGACCACGCCGGAGTGGGCAGCCACCGTGCGGAGTGACATCGCGCGCCGCATGAAGGGGTTTGTTCCGCGCTACTTCCTGGTCGTTGCACGCGACAACAGCTATCTGTGGATTTCCTCGGCCGCGCCGGACGCAATCCCGGACGTACAGATTGCGACAGAAGAGCTATTGAGCGATTACCTTCGTCGTGCCGAAACCACTGCAGCAACGATCGTCGGAAGCGCGTTGGAGCTCCTCGTCGGCTTCTGGCTGCAAGACCTCACTTACGGAAAACAGCGAGCGAATCACTCCCTGCCCGAGAACATCGATCTCGCCGCCGCCGCGGAAAACGGCCGAATCGAGTTCGCAGCGGCGGCATGATCGTTGTCGTCGAAACCAACTTCATCATCGAGCTGGTGTTGCAGCAGGAACAGTCGCGGGCGTGCGAAACCATCGTCGAGCTTTGTTCCGCAGTGAATGACGTCCAGATGATCGTCCCAGCGTTTGCAGTCGCGGAGGCGGGAATGCTCCTCGAGCGGCGCACCGGCGAGCGACGGAAACTCATTCAGAACGACCTGCCGAGGCATGCACGTGAACTGGGTCGCTCCAGGCCGCTGCATCGCGTGGAGGAAATCCTCGAAGAGCTTCGCGCCGAGCTTGGTCAGGCCGAGCTCGCGGAAGCATCTCGATGGCTGGAGTTCGAGCTTCGGAAAAGTGGTGCGCAAACGAACGTCCTGTTCGTGAGCAGGGATGACAGCGCATTCAAGACTCCCCTTGTCGGGAAGCAACTGAAAGCTCTCGGATGCACCTACGTCAATTCGTTCGAGAACGCGCTCTCACGCGTCCGAACTCATCTCCAACTCTGAAACCGCTGCGCCAGGAGCAGGAGCTCGCTCCGCGAAAGGCGATCCGCGCGATTGGTCAACTCCTTGATGGTTTGGAGTGCGGCGGCCGCAGCTGCCGCTTTTGTATGTTTGCTATCCGCGCTGTGGCATACGAAAGCGGCAGCTGCGGCTGCCGCACTCCAAACACCATCAATGATGCCGAGCCGCAACGCCTCCTCCGTGTTCAACGTGCGATTCGCGAGGAAGAGCTGATTCGCCGCGGGCCGCGTCAACACTTTGCGCCATCGCGACGTGCCGCCGAAGCCGGTGACGATGCCAATGCGCGCGCCGGGATGCGCGAAGCGCGATCGCGGCGTCGCATAACGAAGATCAAAGGCGAGGACGAGATCGAGCGCGCCGCCGAAGCAATCGCCGTCGATCATCGCGATCGTGAGACACGGCAGGCGCTCGATGGTTTCGAACACTTCCTGCCCGAGTCGTGCGAATGCATACGCGTCCATCGCGGAGAAGCGTTCCATCTCGGCCATGTCGGCGCCGGCGGCGAAGAGACGCGACTGGCCCGATCGGAAGACGAGAGTCGTTTCACAACCGGCAACGACATCGCGCAGCTCGCGCAGCGCATCGCTCGACAACAGATTCATGCCGCCATCGTCGAACGCGATCTCGACGGTGTCCGTGAACCGAGTAACAAGAAAGCGCATCAGCGCCCGACAGCGGCGCGGATCGCGTTCACGGCGTCGGACGTCGGCGTGCCGGGCAGGAAGATCTCCCGAATCCCGAGCGCCTTGAGTTTCGGCACGTCCTGCTCGGGGATGATGCCGCCCGCGAAGACGATGATCGCTTCCGCGTTCTCCTCTTTCAGCAGACGCATGATCTCGGGAAAGAGCACGTTGTGCGCGCCCGAGAGAATCGACAGGCCGATTGCGTCGACGTCTTCCTGCACCGCCGCGGCCACGATCTGTTCGGGCGTCTGCCGCAGTCCCGTGTAGATCACTTCCATCCCCGCATCGCGCAGCGCGCGGGCGATGACTTTCGCGCCGCGATCGTGTCCGTCGAGACCCGGTTTCGCGATCAGCACGCGGATTTTTCGTTCGCTCATGAGGTCCCCTGAACCGGTGCGCCGTCGCGGAACGTCGAGAGGATCACGATGTCGTGAAACATCCCCTCGCGATAGAACTCGCGGCTCAGTCGCCCTTCCTGCACGAAACCGTGCGTTTCGAGCACGTGCTTTGCGCGATCGTTGTAGTCGAAGACATTGATGCGCAGCTTCTGCAGGTTCATCTCTTCGAACGCGAACCGCACCAGCGTGACGATGCTGTCCGAGCCGAAGCCTTTGTTCCACGCGCTCGGCTCGCCGATGAACAGTCCGAAGCTCGCAACGCGCGAGACCCAGTCGATGTCATGGATCGACGCGTTGCCGATGTGCGTGCGATCGTCTTTGCGCTCGATCGCGAAATGGCGCTCCGTGCCGTCCGGATGCATGGCCCGCTCGAGCCATTCGATCTCGTTCTGGAACGCGATCGGATAGCGCGACTTCAGCGTGCGCACGATGTTCGGATCGTTCATCCATCGATAGCAACGCTCGCCATCCTCGCGCTCGAACGCGCGCAGGATGACGTGCTCACCGGCGATCATGAAACGGCGGCGGGAGGTCTCGCGGGGATCGGGCGCGAAGGCGCGCTCGGTGCGGTCGGACATGCGGCGCCGGATTATAGATGGGAGAGTCGCGCAACGGCGTATGCTGCGCGGCGCCAACGAGGAGGCCTCATCTGGACGTGCAGCGACCCTCCCAGGAATTCATCCTTCGCGCGAAGCGGGAACAGCGAATCTCGATCGCCGAAGTTCTGCACGAGTTCGACATCACGCCTCCCGTCGATCTCCCGGCCTGGCTGGGGACCGAGTCGATCGATTTTCAGATCGAGCCGGAAGGATGGTCGGCGCACGCCAAAGTCGCGAATGGTCCGGGCTGGACGCTGCCGCTCGTGCCCGGCCTGCCCTCGCCGGTCGCGACGTTTCGGAACATCGCCCTCGACATCGCGCGCCTCTCCGGCACCTCGACCGGCACACTCTCCGGCACGATGGAGCTCGGCGGACAGATCACGTTCACCACGGAAATTGCGCTGCCGGGAGACCTCACCTTCACCGGCACGATCCCCTCGCTCAGCCTCTCGCAGCTCATCCACCGCTTCGACGCCACTGCGGCGTTTCCCACCGGCTTCGATCCGACGCTGAAGAACAGCCTCGTCGCGATCGAGAAGAAGGATGCGATCTGGTCGCTCTTCGTCGCCACGACGATCCCGGGCATCGGCGATTTCACATTCGGCTTCGATCCGAGATCGCGCTCGTACCGTTTCCAGGGCGACCTCGCCGTCAACTCCCCCGCCTCCCTCCCCGGCCTCGGCGCCATCGCGCCGCTGGTCGAGCTCGTGTCGTTCACGAATCCGAAGCTCATCATCACGACGTACGAACAGCCGCGATTTCGCTTCGAAGGAAACGCGCGGCCGCAAACCACCAGCGACCCTTCGCTGCTCGCGATTCAACGCCTGCTGGGACTGGGCGGGTCGCTCGCTCTCGACGTCATCAGCGTAAGCGTGCCCGATCCGTCGAAGCGGTCCAGCGCGGCCATGCGATTCCAGCTGCGGGGATTCGATGGCCTGATCGGGATGGGACTGCGCGATGGAAAGCCGTCGGTCTTTCTCGACGCAAAGTGGAGCGGCTGCACGGTCGGCGCGATGGCGACGCCGACGGGTGCGCTGATTTACGGCAGCTCCGCTCCGAGGATGACGATCGAGTTTGCGCGCGTCACAATTCGTGACTTCGCGGTTGCGATCGGCGTCAGCTGGAGCGGCGTTCCGACCATCGGCCTCCTCGGCACGTTCGACACGTCGGACTTCGAAAGCTCCGTCTGCGTCGTGCTCGATTCCACGGAAATGGCGCGATCGGCGTTCGCCGCTGCCGTCGATCAGCTCACGCTGTTCCAGATCCAGAAGATCTTCACACCGCAGATCGCGACGACCGTTCTCAGCGATGTGCTTTCGAAGATCGCAGTGCGCGGTCTCTCGGTCCGAACGATTCCAACGAGCACCGCAACGACTCTCGACAGTCTCGATCTCGACGCGATCGCGCAGATGCTCGTCGAGCATCACGTGCTTGCCGAAAAACGCCGGCCGGAAGAGCTGCGCGCGTTCGTCAATGCGCCGGGGATGCTCTGGCACATCACCGACCTGCGCGAGATGCGGCACTACAAACTCCAGCGCGTCGGCAACGACATTCGCGTCGAAATGCAGGCGCAGCTCTACTACGCGCCGCAGGACCTCTCGCTCGGCACGTTCGAGCTGCGTCAGGGGCAGTGGCTGATCGGCACGCTCGATCTCTTCGTCGTCAAGGCGCGCGTGCAGATCGAGATGTCGACGAGCGAAATGCGCGCGGAAGCGGAGCTCGATCGCGTCACCATCGGCGGAACGCAGTTCTTCGATCTCACGGATGCCTCCGGAACGAAAGGGCCGCGATTCTCGCTGCTCACGAAGGATCGCGAAGACGCGTCGAAACACATCACCATCACCGGCCGGCTCGTCGTGCTCGGCACGAACTTCCTCACCACGGCGCTCCATCTGACGAAAGACGGCGTCGCGTTTTCGGTGTCGAAGGACGTCACGCCGACGGTCGCGGTCACGCTCGCCGGCATCGCAGCCGACGTGTTCCACGCAAACATCAACGGAACCGCCCTCGTGCGCTACCCCGCCTTCGACCTCGGCGATCTCGGTCGCTTCAGTTTCCCCGTCGAAGTCATGGGAGCCATCGACGCATCGACCGCGGGAGGCACGCCGCGCGCGTCGGTGGGAGGACAAGTCTGGTTCGGGTTCGGGAAGATCGCGCTTCCGTCGATTCCTCTGACGGTTCCGCTGTCGCAGCTCGAGTCGTTCCTGCTCGAACCGGTGAAGAAAGCCGTTCGCGCGGCGATCAGCGGCGACCAATGGCTGCAGCTGGTCGGCACCGGCGGAATCGTCGTTCCGGCAATCACCTCCGTCGTCACGGTGGCGACGAAACACTTCGGCAGGTCGCTCACGCAGGCCGCGGTGGCGCTTCGCCATCTGGGCAAGAGCGCCGGCGAGATCGCCCACGCGTTCTCCAGCCTTCACAAAGATCCGAAGGAATCCCTCGGAGCGATGCTCTCCGCCGGCATCATGCTCAGCGAAGCAGCTGTGGCCTGGACGAGCGCGTTCCAGGCCACGCCGGAGCTCTTCTTCGACACGGCGAAAGCGCTCGGCGAGAACGTCGAGAATCTCTCGCGCACGATGCGAAGCGCGTTCAATTGGACCGAGCACCAGGTCGCGAATCTTCTCCGCAGCGTCTACGGACTCGGCGAAGACGTCATTCATCACGTGCGCCGCTGGCTCGGCCTCTGAAACGTTTCGTTCACAGAATCGGAGCAGACGCGACGGCGCGGATTCGTATACTCGCGCGCATGCGCTTTACGCCGCTTGCGACGCTCCTCCTTTCCGCCACGCTTCTCGCGCAGACACCCGCCGAACAGCGCGGCGTGTTCGTCGAGGACATCGACCGCGGCGCCGATGCCTGTTCGAACTTCTTCGATTACGCGAACGGCGCGTGGCGCAAAGCCAATCCGATTCCGGCATCGATGCAGCGCTGGAGCCGGCGTTGGGCCTCGGGAGAGCTGAGCAAGGAGCAGTTGCGCACGAT
>DASYLL010000038.1:0-16286 GCA_036009605.1 Thermoanaerobaculia bacterium
AGAGTCTCAGAGAGGTTGCCTGCCACGCTCTTTGAGACTTTGCAACTTTGAGACTTTGCGACTCCCTCTCCCGGGAGACGCAAACGCGCGTCCATACCCTCTGAGACTCTGCGACTCTGCGACTCTGCGACTAAAACTACGACTCCACGACTCCCAGGAGCGGCACATCCGAAGCCATCGCTACGCGATTGCGCCCCTGCTTCTTCGCCCAATAGAGCGCTGCGTCGGCGCGGGAGATGAGATCGGCGGAGGTGAGGCCGTCGTGCGGATAGATGGCGACGCCGATGCTCACCGTCACGAACATCGTGCGGTCGAGCTGCGGCAGCGGATACTCGCGCCGCTCGATGATCTCGCGCAGGCGCATCGCCGCGTCGCGCGCGGAATGGCTCGGCGTGTCGGGAAAGATGATCGCGAACTCCTCGCCGCCGTAGCGTGCGACGACGTCGCTGTCGCGCGCGTTCGCCATCAGCTCTTCCACGAGGCCCTTGAGGATCTCGTCGCCGACCGGATGGCCGAACGTGTCGTTGATCTTCTTGAAGTTGTCGAGGTCGAGCATCGCCAGCGCCATCTCGTGGCCGGTGCGCGCATGGCGGTGGATCTCTTTCGTCAGCGCTTCCTGGAAGAAGCGGTGGTTGTACGCGGGCGTGAGCGCATCGATGAACGTGAGGCGCTTGATCTCCTCATACTGCCGCGCGGACTGCAACGCGGTCACGGCCTGCGTCGCGAAGATCTCGAGCGTCTGCACCTTCTCGAGATTCGGAATGCGGCGGTCGTGCGGCTCGCGCACCGAAAGAAATCCGAGCATCTCGTCACCGTTCTGTCCGGGGCGCATCAACGGCACGAGCAGCAGGTCGTTCTCGTGCCATTCATCCGGTTTCAGATACCCATCATCCGCATCCTCGGGACGCACGAAAAAGTCATGCTCGCTCTTGCGCAACGCCGTGTGCGAAACGAAGTACGAGTTCGACGCGCGGAACTCGGGATTGAAGAACGCGGAAATCTCGGCCGGCGAGACGTGACGCTTGCGCACGTCCTCCCACACGTCCTCCATCCCTGCGTGTGCACGTCGAACGTACTCATTGCGCCGCGGATCGTGCAGCGCGAAAACCACGTTCTCGAATCCCAGCGCCTTCCGGATCGCATGGGCGATTCGAGTCAGTGCAGCGTCGATCTCGAACTGTCCGATGAGACTGTTCGAGACGTCGAGAATCGTCGTCATCGTCGCGGCGTGACTCTCGAGCTGGATCGTCTTCTCGCGCATCTCGCGACGCAGCAGCTGATCCTGCAGCGAGAGCGCGGTCTGATTCACGAGCAGCGTGAGCAGGTTGAGGCTCCCCGCTTTCAGGATCGACAGATCCTCCGTCTCGAACAGAAGAATCCCGTAAATGACCTCGGGAGTCTGGATGCCGATCAGCACCTGAATGGCGCTGCCACTCGACAGCGGGAACTTGCGCATGTCGCTCTGGAACACGAACGCGCGGCTTGGCGCCGACTGCGCGAACCCCGCGGAATCGACCCAGCGCATGATCTCCTGATCGGTCGGCATGCACTCGCCGAAGCGATAGACCGTGCCCGGCACATCGGGATTCGATTCCCACGTCACGACCGCGCACGCTTTCATCCGCGCGAGCTTCGAGAGCAGCGACATGAGACGACGCAACGTTTCGTGATCGGTCTCCGCGGAGAGAATCTGCGTCGAGCTTTCCGTGAGAATCGCCAGCTCGCGATTGCGTCGCACGAGCTCGACGTTCTGCTGCGACGATTCGACGTTGCTGCGCATCACGTACGCGAGGATCAGCACCGGCACGAACGCGATTGCGAACCCTGCGATCCCCCACGACACGTACAGCATCGTCTCGATCGCGACGATGGGCGTGATGAACAGCAGCGTCTTGCCTTCGAGAAGCAGGATGCGCCGCACGTCGATCGGCGCCGCGTCTTCCTCGAAGTAGCGCCGCACGGAAACGAACAGCAGATGCACGCCGATGTAGCCGACGAGCAGCAGCGTGAAGCCCGCCATCTTCGCGGCCGGCTTCGCATCGCTCGCAACGGCGACCGAATAGAGCAGTCCGACGATCGAGTACGAAAGCGCCAGCTGCGCCGCGTTATGGAACGGCTCGATGCGCCACGCGTGATCCTTGATCGAGCGATACGCCGCATGTGCGCTGGTGCCTACGAGCACAGAAACCAGTGCAACGGCCGGACTGTGAAAGATGACGATCGCGCCGAACACGACCGCGGCTTCGAATCCGATCGACGCATCGCCCATCTCGATGCGCAGGAACGCGGCGACGAGGACGAGCGCGGCGAACGCCATCGCGGTGGCAATCTCCTCCGGCGGCCGCGTGAACAGCGCGGCGGCAAGGAGGAGCACGGTCAGCGAAATGAGACCGACTTTCCACCAATGAAAGAGCGACGAACGGGACATGATGAGAATGGGTGGGCTCATTCTAACGGAACGGGCTATGTTCTAATCCCGCCCGATGTGGGAAACCGTCATCGGCCTTGAAGTCCACGCCCGTCTGCTCACGCGCACGAAGATTTTCTGCGGCTGTCCGACCGCATTCGGCGCCGCCCCGAACTCCCAAGTCTGCCAGGTCTGCCTCGGCTATCCGGGCGCCCTCCCCGTCCTCAATCGACAGGCGGTCGAGCTCGCGATCCGCATGGCACTCGCCACCGGTTGTGAGGTGCAGACGCGCTCCGTCTTCGCGCGCAAAAACTACTTCTATCCCGACCTGCCGAAAGGCTACCAGATCTCGCAGTTCGATAAGCCGCTCGCGTCCAACGGCACGCTCCACGGCGTGCGCATCCTGCGCATTCACATGGAAGAGGACGCGGGCAAATTGCTGCACGAAAGCGATGCCTCGCTCGTCGATCTCAATCGCGCCGGCACTCCGCTGATCGAGATCGTCAGCGAGCCCGACATCCGCAGCGCCGACCAGGCCTCCTCCTACCTCACGCGCCTTCGTCAGATTCTGATGTACGCCGAAGTGTGCGACGGCAACATGGAAGAAGGATCGATGCGCTGCGATGCGAACGTTTCCGTTCGCCGTGTCGGAGAACCCTTGGGCACGCGCACCGAGATCAAGAATCTCAACTCGTTCCGCTATCTCCGCACCGCCATCGACTATGAAGTGCAGCGCCAGATCGGCGTGCTCGAAAGCGGCGGAAAGATCGATCAGGAGACGCGGCTCTTCGATCCGGTCGCGAGCGAAACACGCGTGATGCGCTCCAAGGAAGAAGCGCACGACTATCGCTATTTCCCCGATCCCGATCTCTTCACGCTCGCAGTGGAAGAAGCATGGATCGAAGACGTCCGGGCGCAACTTCCTGCATTGCCGGACGCACGCATCGAGCGCTATCAGCGCGAGCACGGCATGAGCGTGGTCGATGCCGAAGTGATTGTGGCCACGCGCGCCGTCGCCGATTTCTATGAAGCAACGGCAGAAGCCGCGGGTAATGCGCGCGCCGCCGGCAACTGGGTACGCAATGAAGTCCTGCGCGTGCTCAATGAACAGAAGATCGACGTCGAAACCTATCGCGTAACACCGCAGATGCTTGGCCGATTGATTCGGCTCATCGACAGCGGTGCGATCGGCGGCAAGGCAGCGAAAGAAGTCTTTGAAGAAATGTCGACGAGCGGAGACGAAGCGGAAAAAATCGTCGAGCGCAAAGGCCTCGCACAGGTCAGCGATCCCTCACTGATCCGCGAAGCCGCGCTGCGCGTATTACAAAACAACGCGGCGAGCGTCGAGCAGTTTCACGCCGGCAGCGAGAAGGTTTTCGGGTTCCTCGTCGGGCAGTTGATGAAGGAGATGCGAGGCAAGGCCAAGGCCGATCTCGCCAATGAAATTCTCCGTGAATTGCTCGCAAAATCAGCGGCGCCTTCCTGATGTATGATCCGGCGCGTTTTGCGGCTGCGTAATCCTTTGCACAAAAAGACTTAGGAGGTCTTCCTTGCGATCCCTCAAATTGACCATCACCGTTTCCCTGACGTGCCTGCTGGCCACGTCGGCGTTCGGTTCCGGCTTCCTCATTCCGGAACAGGGCGCGAAAGCCAGCGCGATGGCCGGCGCATTCGCCGCCACCGCCGATGACCCGAGCGCGATCTTCTACAATCCCGCCGGCATCGCGCAGCAGCGTCACATGGCCGCCTATGCGGGCACGACGCTCATCAACTTCACGAACGAGTTCACCGGCGATCCAAACTCCCCCGTCAGCGCCGGAGAAGAAGCGAAATACAACCGCCACACGTTCAACATCCCGAACATGTACGCGGTCATTCCGTTCGGCAACAACATCACCGTCGGCATCGGCGTCTTCGCCGCGTTCGGTCTCCGCACCGACTGGGCCGATCCGTTCGCCGGACGCTACATCTCGAAGGACGCCGACCTGAAGACCACCTCGGTCAATCCGGTCATCGCCTGGCAGACCGATGACGGTCGCCTGGCCATCGGTGGCGGCATCGAGTACCGCCGCGCACGCGTCATTCTCAATGCGAACCGCATGGCGCTCAACCCGTTCTCGGGTCGCATCGTCGACGTCGCCAACACGCGTCTCGCCAGCGAGTACGGCAGCGACATCGGCTTCAACGCCGGCATCCTGTTCAAGGCCACGCCGCGCTTCCGCCTCGGCGCGTCGTACCGCTCGGACATGGACATCGACCTCGAAGGCGAAGCCGAGATCACGCCGATCCCGACCGGCAATGCGCAGTTCGACGCGATCATCCGCGCACAGCTGCCGCCGAACCAGTCGATCAACACCACGCTGCCGTTCCCGTCGATCGCGACCATCGCCGCCGCGTTCAGCCCGAACGAAAACTGGGACCTCGAGTTCGACATCATCCGCACCGGCTGGGATCGTTTCAAAGAGCTGGCCGTCAACTTCGAAGCCACGCCCGCCGCGAGCTTCGTCCGTCCGCAGAACTGGGAAAACTCGAACTCCTACCGTTTCGGCGTGAATCACAACGCCACCGAGAACTGGGACGTCCGCTTCGGCGCCGTCTATGACGAGAACCCGCAGCCGATCGAATCCGTCAGCCCGCTGCTGCCCGACTCCGACCGCATCGGCGGCAGCTTCGGCGCCGGCTTCCACCACGGACCGTTCACCGTCGACGGCTCGCTGCTCGTGCTGCACTTCAAGGATCGCGATACGCAGGGCCAGAACCCTGAAGGATTCGATGGACTGTACGAGACCGACGCGCTCCTCTGGAGCGTGAATCTCGGATACCGGTTCTAAAGGAGACCCACACCATGAAGAAAACCTTGCAATCCGCAGCCGCAGTTCTTCTTGCCGCAGTGGTCGCCGTTCCCGTATTCGCGGCTCGCGGCTCGGCGAACTTTTCGAACTTCGTCGCCCTCGGCGACAGCTACGGCGCCGGCTTCGAAAGCGGCTCCCTCAACGTCAACCATCAGGAGTGGAGCTGGCCCGCGATCATCGCAAAGCAGGCCGGCCTTCGCCTCTGCACGGTGAACGATTCCGCGACCGCGAACTGCTTCGCCCAGCCACTGGTCTCGTTCCCCGGCATCGATAAAGAGCTGCTCCTCCAGAGCGTCGTGCCGTCTGCCGTCATCTCCCAGCCGTCCGGCGCACTCGGATCGCCGCTCATGCTGAACTTCGCCCGTCCATACAACAACCTCAGCGTCCCCGGCGCCACCGTCGGCGCGCTGCTAGTCATCAACGGCAATGAGCAGCCGCGTCTCGGCGAACCGACCGTCAACACGTTCGGCCGCTTCATCCTCCGCGGCCTCGGCACGGAAGTGCAGCAGGCCGTCGCGCTGCACCCGACGTTCATCGCGCTCTGGATCGGCGGCAACGACTACCTGAACGTGATGTTCAGCGGCGACCCGGCCACGCTGACGACGACCGCTGACTTCAAGACGCGCTACGAAGCCGTGCTCGACTCGCTCATCGCGGGCGCTCCGAACGCGGGCATGGTCGTCGGCAACCTGCCGTCCGGCATTCCGCCGTACCTGCTGCTCGTTCCGGCGTACCTCGTCGATCCGGCCACCGGCCAGCCGGTGCTCGTCGGCGGACAGCGCGTGTACTACAACGTGCAGACCGGCACCGACGAACACGGTGAGCCGACGTTCGCGCCAGTCGCGCCGACGACGCTCATCCCGCTCGGAACGCGCGCCAAACTGGCGCAGGGCTACGGCCTCCCGCCGCTCTTCAAGAACATCCCGCCGTTCAATCAGCTCCAGCACACCGGCGATCCGCTCCTGCCGAGCGACGTGATCACCCTCGAAGAGATCACTGCCGTCATCGCCCGCATCGCCGAATACAACGCCGTCATCACCACTGCCGCGAACTCGCGACAGATCCCGATCGCCGACGTCGCCGGCCTCTTCAACCGCGTCACCTCCGCGCAGGGCGAGCATCTCGGTCCGATCACCGTCACCGGCGCTCCGGTCACGGGCGGCTTCTTCAGCTTCGACTTCTTCCACCTCACCGACCTCGGCTACCTGATGTTCGGCAACGAGTTCATCAAAGCCATCAACGCCGGCTACGACACCGAGATCCCGCTCGCATCCGTCACGCAGCTCTTCTCGAACAACGGCGCCTACTTCGGCGACGGTACCCCGAGCGCCACCGCCAGCAGCATGATCTTCAGCACCAGCAATGGCGGCATGACCGATCAGGCGCTGAAGAGCATCGTCACGATGTGGGCGCAGCCGGCCGTCAAGAAAATCCGCGGCCGCGCGGTCGGACACTGATCACTACTTCATCGAGTTGAAAAAGGCGGCCGAAAGGCCGCCTTTTTGTTTGTCAAACGACGCCAATTCAACCTTACTCCCGTCACGCCACATTGACGCATTCCCGCCCCCGCGTTACTTTAACCACCGTCCTAATCCAGACAAACCTCACCATGAGCGCTGCCGCAAGCATCGACCTCGGTGTTCCGCGTGTCATCGATCCATACGAGATCCAATGCGAGATCGGACGCGGCGGGATGGGTGTGGTCTACGACAGCGTCCGGCGCGCTGAAGATGGCCTCGGCCTGCCGCTCGATGAAGGAATCCCACTCTACGAACTGATGCGCCATGCGGCCGATCCGCGCGAGCGCGCCGAGTGCCTCGAGCGGGCGCGAGCGATCTTCCACTCCATCGGGTGCGAGCTCTATCTGCGGATGATGTGTGGGGAGCTATGATCCCATGATGCGAATCGCTATCGCAGCGCTGTCGCTCTCGCTCAGTTGCACGGCGAGCACGCCCGAATCGCCCGCCTCACTGCTGCACATAGCCACGTTCACGTCGAACGAGGCCGCAGGTCTGGCGAACGCGCATCTCATCGCCGGCAAGCGCGATGCGATCCTCGTCGATGCGGTGCAGACGCGCAGTGAAGCGATGCGGCTCGCCGACTGGATCGAGCGTTCGAAGAAGCAGCTCACGATGATCTTCATCACCCACCCGCACGGCGATCATCTCCTCGGCCTCGACGTGCTCGCCCAACGTTTCCCCGGGATTCGGATCGTGGCGACACCGCAGGTCTCTGCCGAGATCGCGCGGCGCGAGGCAGGCATGCTCTCAGTCGCGCAGCGGCGCTGGAGCACGAACGGTCCTCAGCGACTGATCGTGCCCGAGCCGCTCGACGGCGACACGATTTACGTCGAAGGCGTGCCGCTGAAGATCATCAACGCCAACGGTGCCGAGTGCGCGTTTGCGGCGATGCTGTACGAGCCGCGTTCGCGCATGCTCTTCGCTTCAGACCTCGTCGCGAGCGGCGTGCATCTCAATACGCGTGAAGCAAACATCGAGCGCTGGCAGACGCAACTCGATGCGCTGGCGAAGATGGACGTCGCGCGCTTCTATCCCGGACATGGGCCTGCCGGAGGCGTCGAGCTGATCCCGGCAACGCGGCGATATCTCGAAGATTTCCGTGCAGCATTGAAGGGCGCCATGCCGGAGGAAGTGCTGCGACGGATGCGCGCGAAATACCCGCGACACCGGCTCGAAGAAAATCTCGAGCGCGGCGTCGCGGGTCGGTTTCCGGGCTGATCGTTCGGTTGATCAGGGAAGACGGATGTCGATGCCCCAGAGAATCGCGCCGTGGTGGTCGGCTTCGACGTCATCGAGCGCGGAGAAGTTGAGATAGCGCGCTTCGAGTCGTCCGGCCACTCGCGGGAAGGCGTGGAACTTCCAGCCGATGCCAGCGAACGGAGCGATACCGGACACGTCGACCGTCGGATCGAACTGGTCGAAGTTGATCCACCCGGCACCGACCGAGACGAACGGCTCGATGGTTCCGCCTCCGAGGCTGACGGTGGCGAGCGCATTCACGTTCGTGATGAAGCCGTGGCGATCGGCGTCATCGGTGGCCGAGGCAAGAATGATCTCGCTCTCCAGATCGACTCGGTCGTTGATGCCGAGGCCGAGGCGGAAGCCGTGCAGGATCTCTTTGTCGACCGGGAAGTCGTCGTTGAAAAGATAGCCGCCGGTGAAGAAGCCAATAGAGCGGTCGCGCCAGCGTGCGGACGTGGAACCCGGACGGTCGTTGCCGCCTCCGTACGGATGCGGATCCTCGTTGTCCGGAATCTTGTCGCCATCGGAATCGGAATCGAGGAAGTTCGGGATGTTGTCGCCGTCAGGATCGCCGGTGCCTTCGTCGCCGTCCGCGATGTCGTCGCCGTCGGAGTCGCGGTCGCGATCGTTCGGGATCGTGTCGTTGTCGGCATCGCCCGATCCTTCGATTCCGTCGGGAATGCGGTCGTCATCGCGATCGCCGTTGCCGCCGGGGAAATCGTTGATCGTCACGTCGACGGCGAAGTTGCGCTTGAAATCGCGCACGACGTACAGCGTGCGGTTGTCGACGGTCGGCGGCGGCTCTTCGCCGGCGATGACGGTCGCGGTTCCCGCGGCGGCCTGCATCGTCACTTCGAAGTGATAGTTGCCGTTGCCGGTCGCTTCGATGCCGGTGATGTTGGCGGAGTACGTTCCGTCGGCGGCCACTTCGTCGCCGTGGACCGGATTGCCGTCGTCCCACAACTGCACGAAGCTGGTCGCGCCGGCGGGGTCGGTCATGAGCGCCTGCACGGAGATGTTCGTGACCGGCAGACGATCGCGCGCGACGGCTTCGAGGTGAATGATCGGCTTGTCGCCGGGCGACGGAATGACCAGTTCCGCGTTCGCGAAGCCGCGCACGTCCGGATTGATAACTGTCGGCTGCAAAACGTAGGTGGTGCCGCTCGGATTCGCCGTCGCGGAAACGCCGAAGTGCCACAACCCTTTCTCGGCGTTGCTCACGACGTATGAGCGATAGCGCGGTCCTTCGAGCAGGCGAACGTTCGGCACCGCCCCGGTGCGAACGTCGTTCGGCTGGATGACCTGGCCGCTCGGCGAGCGAAGGACGAGGTCGAGTTGCGCCGAGGCGGACGACCAGCCGATGTTGAACTCGGCCTGGCGGTTTCCTTCCTCGACGAAGACGGGATGCAGCACGGCTCGCGCTTTGTCGCCGCGCACGGCGGCAGGAGTGCTGTCCGCGGTGAACGAGACGTGCGAAGTGCCGGCTCCGAGGAAGTGTGTTTGCGGCGCGTCGAGAATCGAGCCCGCGCGGGCGATTGCGGCCAGCGAGGTAAAGATCGGCTCGAACTCGACGGAGTTGTTCGCCTTCCAGAAGATGCCGCCCGACTGCTTGGCGATGTCGCGCAGCAGCGCCTCGTTGGTCGAATCGCCCAGCGCCACGGTGTGCACGTGAATGTTGGCGGAAACGACGCTGGGAAGCACCGCCAGCGGCTCGGCGCTGGCGTCACCCGGCGGGTGGTTGTGGAAGCCGTCGGTCATGAGCACGATCACCAGCGGACCGGGAGCCGCGGTGGCGGTGATGACGTCGCGGCCGCGCGCGAGTCCTCCGCCGATGTTGGTCTGGCCGCCGGCGGTGGAAGGGATGGCGTTCTTCGCGTTCGTGACCGTCGTCGCGTTGTTCAGCAGCGTGACCGGAAACGGTGCGCCGGTCGTCGAGTTGTAGGTGACGACGCCGAGTTGCACGTCCCCCGTTCCCATCAGATCGACGAACTGTTTGGCGAAGTTGTTGAGGTCCGCGATGCGCGAGCCGCCGCCGGAGACGCCGCTGCCGCCGTTCATGCTGCCGGAGGTGTCGAGCACGAAGACGACGCGAAGGACGGGATTGTTGAGCACCGTGAAGGATGGATCGACGAAACCGCCCGGTGCGCCTTCGACCGGAGCGCCGGCGGGGTTGGTGAAGGTCGGATAGCCATCCTGCATCTGCTCCCAGCACGACTGCCCGTGCGCGATCTCCTGGTTCGTGTCGTTGTCGGGATCGTGATTGCCCGACCAGCAGAACTCGCTCGCGTCGTCGTAACTGCTGCTCTTGTAGTTGTCCATGAGACACGCGGTGGCGGGCGCCGGCACGACGCATTCGGGGCTGGCGCCCGATCCGGAGTATTCGTCGCGGACGTCGAAGGCGTAGTGGGCAAACTCGTGAACGACGGTCTGCCAGGCGTTGTCTTCGGTGCCCGGGTCGACGATGTCGTCGTCGTAGAAGAGGTCGAGGCTCTCGCCGAAGACGCCGAGGTCGCAGCCGGTGGCGTTTGCGGTGCCGGTGCCGGTCATGGCCAGCCGGACGTCGGCGAACTCCAGTGCGGTGTTGTTGGTGAAGATGGTGATGTTGCCGAAGCGCGCCTGCCCGTCGGTGGCGTCCCAGAGCAACTCACTGGCCTGGGTGAAGCGTTCCTGAATCTCGGTCATTTCGGTGGCGGTGGGAGTGGCGGTGGTCGTGACGAAGATGTCGAATCGTCCGCCCACGAACCGGCCACTTCCTGCGTAGATGGCGGGGGCAAACAAGATCGTGGCGGCAACCACGATTGCAATGAGCTTTCGCATAATGCGTTCCTTTCGGGAAGGTAGTGCGACTCCGATGCGAAACGTTTCATTCGCCACCGTTGGGTCGCGATCGTGTCTTCATTGGCGAGGTGCGATGAAGATCGGTCGCTGGAACGCCGCTCTGGTTCTGATCCTGCTGCTCGTGACCGCGCGCGATGCGGGTGCGCAGGATCGGCTGGAGAAGATCATGGTGCTCTGGCCCTCGGGCGACTTCGACGTACTGCGCGTGCAGATCCACGAGGCGCTGACCGCGTATCGCGAGGCTCGCGACCCGAGGCGCGAAGCGATCGCCTATCTCTTTCTCACCCTGGTCGACATCAGCGTTGGCGACGCGCAAAACGCGCGAACGCATTTCGGCGAGGCGACGACGCGCTTCGAAGCGTCGGGCGACTCCGTCGGCGCATGGCTGGCGTACTGGATGTTCGCCGAGCACGAGCGACTGCAGGAGAGACAGTCCGAGCACGTCCTCGCGTTTTACGAAAAAGCGTTCGCCATGCTGGAGAAGGCGAAATCGCCGTCCGCACCGTTTTCGATCGACGCGTTGATGGTCGTCGGTCCGATCGTGGGACTGCCGCCCGAGGACTATGAATCCAATAACGTATTGAAGCTCCTCGAGGTTTTCACGAGGATCGGATATAGCGCCGAGTTCGTGCGCGTCGACGAGTTGGAAAAGGCCGACGTCGAACTACGGCGTGCGAAAGAAGCGGCGGCGATCTTCAATGGAAGACTCGACCCGCCGATCGATCGCCACATCGGTGCGCTACGTCGCCGACAGGGATTGCTGGACGACGCACGGGAGAGTTACCAGAAGGCTCTCGATGGCCTGACGGTGCTGCGACCGATCGGCGTGATCACTCCGAAACGGATGAAGGTCGATATCTTTGCCGAGCTCGCGGAGATCGAGATGCTGAGCGGCAGAATCGATGACGCGCTGGCGTGGAACGATCGCGCGCTGCAGCTCGTGCGCGAAGAGAAAAGCGAAGAGACGGAAGTCGTCGTGCTGAAGAGCCGCGCGGACTTGCTCGTGCGTACCGGCCGATTCCCAGCTGCGGAGACGGCGTTCGCACGAGCGTTGGAGCTGGCCGACAAGAACGAGTATTTCTACCTGCAGGTCTCGCTCTATCTGAACAGCGCACAGATGAATCGGACGCGTGGCCGTTATGGAGCCGCGGCCGCGGATATGGAAAAGTCGATCGAAGCCCTCGGGAAATCGAACGAGCCAGAGCGCGAGCCGGCCATATGGGGCAATCTCGCGATGATGTACGTCCTGCTCGATGCGAGCGACAGCGCGCGTGTCGCACTGGAGAAAGCGCGGCAACTGGCAGAGTCGCACGGGCGCTGTCTCGACGTCGCGACGATCGACCTGATCGAGGCCAGTCGGAAGTTCGTGAAAGGCGAGTCTTCTTCCGAGGACTTCTCCGACGCCATGGAACAGTGGATCCGGACTCCCGACGCCCGGAGTGTATCGGGTGCGGAAGACATCGCCGATTTCGCGGCGACCATGACCGATCCCCAATTGTCCTACGGGAGCGGAATGCTTGTTCCCGGCACGGTCGAGCTGCTTCAGGCAGGGACGCTCATCGGTCAGGGGCGTCAATTCGCGGAAGCGCGCGAGCTTGCACTGAAGGCGCTGGAGGTCCTTCCCAACCTCAACCATCGCGCGACCGCGATAGCCTTGATCGGCATGACCTACGTCGGCGAAGGTGGTGACGAGAAAGCAATCGACTGGCTGAAGAAATCGCTCGACGCGTTCGACGAGGCCACCGAAGCATCGCGTGCCGATCCACTGCTGCGTGGTTCGGGGGATGGCGACGAGTCAGCGATCATCGATCTGCTCGTACCATTGCTCGTGAAGCACGGCCATCACGAGGAGGCGTTCGCACTCTCCGAGCGTGCGCGTGCACGAGTGTTCCTTCAGCTGATGGGCAACCATCGCGTGACACCGCGCGGCGCCGGAAACACCCTGCCGGCACAGGAAGCCGAAACGCTGCGCACGCAAATGCTGCAGTGGGAACAGCAGCTTCGCATTGCACCCACGAAACAGCTCGACGACGACATTCGCGAGGCGCGGCTGCACTACGAAGCGCTCATGACGCGGGTGAGAGCCACGAATCCGGAGTACGCGTCCATGACGGGGATCGAGCCATTGACGCTCGAGGCGATTCGCGAAGAGCTTCCTGCGAACACCACGCTGATCAGCTACTTCACAACCCAGAACCGCGTGCATGCATGGGTTTTGGATCGGACGTCGCTGCAATACGTCGCGCTGCCGGCCGGTCCGAAGGCGGTCGAGCGCGCACAGTGCACAGCGCAGCGGTTCAACGCCGGAGGACGCGGCGTGCGACCGCTCCATGAGCCATGCGAGCCAGTTCCTGCCGAGGAGTTGTACGGACGGCTCTTCGCACCACTGCGGGCACACATCCGTAATCCGCGCCTGATCATCGTTCCGCACGGCGCACTGCACTATCTTTCGTTCGGCGCATTTCGCAATATGCACACAGAGCGATACCTGATCGAGGACTACACGATCACATACGCGCCGAGCGCCAGCGCTATCCGCTTCTTGCGCGAAAAGGAAACACCCGTGAAGGGAAAAGCGCTGGTGATCGGCGCACCCGCGGGTGTCTCGCCGGAACTGCCCGGTGCCATGCGCGAGGCGAGGATGGTCGCCGCCGAACTGCACTCGATGCCGATGATCGGAACAGCGGCGAAGGAAAGCCTGCTGTATCAGCTGAAGGGCGACGTCGATCTCGTGCACATCGCCGCGCACGGTTTCTACGAGGGCGACACGCCGCTCTTCAGCCGCCTCGCGCTGGCCGCCGGCGATGGAAGAGACGGCAATCTCGAAGTGCATGAGATTCTCTCGGACGTCGACCTGACCGGCGTCAACCTGGTCGTGCTCTCCGCATGTCAGACCGCCGTCGGCAAAGGGGCTGCGGGCGATGAGATCGTCGGTCTCACACGCGCGCTGTTATATGCCGGCACTCCCGGCGTGATCTCGACGCTGTGGGACATCGGCGACGAGGCCACGTCGGTGCTGATGACCCACTTCTACAGTCGTCTTCTCGATGGAGCCTCGGCCGCGGACGCGCTGCGGCACGCGCAACTGCAGATGTTGCACGGCAGCTATCCGGATCCGCAGCAGTGGGCAGCCTTCACACTGAACGGCGATCCGCAAGGCCGATGGTGACGGCGGTGGCGGACGGCCGCTACATCTGTTCGTGCTGTTCGACGAACTCGCGGAACTGATCGGCGGCCTCGCGCTCCGCGCGCATCAGCGTCGCAAAGATCTCCTCCGCATCTTTGCTCATCAGCACCGATTCATCGTGAGCCGGCATCGGCAGGTCGCGATAACTCGACATCCTCTCGGCCGTCGCGCGGAGACTCGCGGCGATATTGCGATAGTCATCCGCCAGCTTCACGTATGCATCGAGCTCGGGCTTCGCCGCGGGATCGTGCGGATCGAGAGACTTCTGGTGCAGTGCCAGCATCTCGGACATCGCCTCCGTCCACGCTGCGAGTTTCTCGGGGAGGACGGAATGGTGAGCCAGACCTTTGCCGCAAGTCGGTTCGTCATCACTCATCGCGCTCTATCATCCTTTCATGCACGCTCCCGCGCTTCTCATCGTCGACGTCCAGAAAGCCATCGACGATCCGGGCTGGGGCAACGATCGCAACAACGCCTTCGCGGAAGAACGCATCGCGATCTTGCTCGATCACTGGCGTTCCCGCAACTGGCCGATCTTCCACATCCGGCACGCATCACGCGAGCCGCAGTCGACCTATCGTCCCGGCCAGATCGGATTCGAGTTCAAGGACGAGGTCGCGCCGCTCGCGCAGGAGCGCGTGATCGAGAAGTCGACGAACAGCGCATTCATCGGAACATCGCTCGAACAGGAACTGCGCGGCATCACGCACGTCGTGATCACGGGCGTGATCACGAACAACTCGGTCGAAGCCACCGCGTATGTCCGGCAACCTCGGCTTCGACACGATCGTCGTATCGGATGCAACCGCGACGTTCGGCCGCCACGACTTCAACGGTCAGTGGCGCAGGGCGGATGACGTACACGCGATGTCGCTCGCGAATCTCAGCGGCGAATACGCGACGATCCTCGACTCAGCGGCAGTGCTGACGCGCTTCGCGAACTAAGTCCCGGCAGGCCGTCCGCGAGGCGACGGCTTCGAGATGTCGATCATCGCCATGCGCTCTTTTTCGTCGTACCAGCAATGGAAGCGCTTGATGCCCGGGACGTCGATGTCGTACGACCGAAAGAAATTCGGCACGTGCAGCGACGTCGATTTTTCGGACTGCCGGATCTTGGCCGCGCCCTCTTCCTTCCGGTCGAGCGGCTTGATCCCGATGATCTTGCGTTTCTTGTCGTAGTAGAGGTTCGCGCTGGTCTTGCCGCGCAGTCGCAGCAGGTTCGCGACAGGAGAAGGCAGCCGGATGAGGCGGGATTGGACGATGGTCGCCGAAGCGGGAAAGCGATCGAACTCGGGTTGCGGTTCCCACTTTTCAAAAGGCATAAACCGACTCCTCACCCACACAGACCACTTCGGCGTACGGATACGATCATAAAAACTCGGATTTTTTTGTCAACAATTAATCGCATGTGTTTCGCGGGTCGGAAAACGTACGCCCGGCATTGCGTATTCTGAATCTACCGAAAACATCGCACAAAAACAGCGGGTTCGGCAGAAGGTGTTCATCGTCAACCCTATTCCCATCAGCTACTTACGCTGGATCATCCGTTGATGTCGCTCATCTGCCGGTGGCCGCGGGAGGGGTGAAAAACGCGTCGACTGATTTACGATGACTCCATGACGACGACAACGACGCTGGAACAGGTTGCCGATACGGTCAGCCGCTCCGCCACCGATCCCGCCTTCCGAAACGAGCTCCTGCAGGCGCCTGCCGCCACGTTGCAGAGCGTCGGAATCGCGATCCCGGATGGCGTCGCGTTGAAGGTCGTGGAGAACAGCCGCACGACCGCTCATCTCATCGTGCCCGCGATGCCTTCCGAAATGTCTGCCGAAGCGCAGCAGGAGTTGACGGCGCTCGCGGAGAGCACCGCCGCTCCGACCTCGGCGCTCGATGCGTGGGCAAAAGTCGTGATCGATGCGTGGAACGATGCGGATCTGAAGACGCGCCTGCTGAGCGATCCGGCCACCGTTCTCGCCGAGCGAGGCATCACGCTCCCCGCGGGTCTGAGCCTCCGCACGCTCGAAGCAACCGACTCGGAGGTCTGGATGACGTTGCCTCCGCCCGCAACGTCGGACATCAATATCGGCGACGTGGCCGAGAGCATCACCGACAGCTTCGATGCTCTGACGAAGCTCATCACTGCAGGCAGCTATGTCGCGGGGTTCGCCTTCATGATCACCGCGATCATGAAGTTCAAGGCGCACAAGGACAACCCGACGCAGATTCCGATCGGGACGCCG
>DASYLL010000039.1:0-8468 GCA_036009605.1 Thermoanaerobaculia bacterium
GAGGGAGTCGCAGATGCGCGCGGTGGAGTCGGCGAAGAAGTTGAAGTACTTGAAAAATCCGAGGAGGCCGAGGTTGACGATGACGCTGAGGACGATCAGTCGATGTCGTGCGGGATCGCGTTGCTCGTTTTCGAGCACGATGCCGATCGAGTAATCGACGACCGCGGAGAAGAGCAGCAGGAAGAGAAAGCGCCAGTCCCACCAGCCATAAAACACGAGGCTGAAGAGGAACATCACCCACAGCCGCGCACGCCCGCGCGTGGACCAATATCCCAGCATGAACAGCGGGAGAAAGATCAGAAACGCGTAGCTATTGAACAGCATCGGTGCGTTGCGTCCGAAGCGTGAGCGGAAGGACTGCGACGAGGAAAAAGACCATCAGCCGCAGGCGGAAGAGCGTCCCGAAATTGTTGACCGTGTAAACCATCGGACCGGCGGTCATGATCAACAACAGCAGGCACCAGACGAACGTCGCGGTGACCTGCGCGCGTCCGGCTCGCAGGTTTCGCACGCAATAGAAGATCGTGTACAGCAGCACGAGATCGAGGAAGATCGTGTCGGTCTCGGCGAAGAGCCACAGTCCGCGACCGCCGCCGACGTGCAGGATGCCGAGCGATTCCGCGATGCTGCGCGGGAGCAACAGCGCAGCGAATCCGGTGATCAGACGCGAAACGAATGACTGCTCGACGGACGAAGCGGGCATTTCCGGGAGGGCGGGTTCGGGGATCGGTGTCGGTTTCGGTGCTGGCGGTTTCGCCTTCGATGCTTGCGATACCGGTTTCGCCGCAGGTGTCGTTTTCGTTTTCGCGACCGATGGCGTTTCGAGCGCCGCTCCCGGCGTGATCGTCGTCGCGCCGGGACTGGTCTCGAACCCGGAGCGGACCGTGGTGATGTGCGACGTCGCGACCGCCGGGCTCCATCGAATCACGGTCATCGGATTCACGAGACGCGAGAACGACGGCGGCATGTCGAGCGCGCCGAATCGGGCAGCTTGCGGGAGCGCGATGAAGAGCACGAGGTGCGCGACGATCGCCAGGCCGCGACGTCGCGTTCGCAGAATCGTCATCGCGGCGAAGATCGCGGACGCGGCCCAGGCGATGATCGCGAAGTACCAGCGGATCGCGGCCAGCGCGTACGTCGTCGCAAAGAGGACGACCCCCCATCCGACGATCTGCGCCAGCGGGCCATCGCCGCGCCACAACTCTTCCCAGCGGCGGAACGCGTAGATCAGCACCGCCATCAGCATCAGGAAGAACGCGTCTTTCAACGGCTGCAGCGAGAAGAGAATCGACGCGGGACTGAACGCGATTGCGGCGAGCACGATGTCGTTTCTGCCGAGACGCTTCACGATCGTGCACGTGGCGAGATACGCCACGCAGTTGAGCAGAATCGCCACCGAGGCTACTCCGCCGAACGCCGCGACGAACGTCGTGAGCGCCTGGACGAAGAAACGCGACGGAAAGCGATCGCCGAGCAACAGCACCGCCTGCGGACCGTCCGCGAGGAGCCGCACCGCGTAGTTGAGATAGTGCGGTCCGTCGATGGCAAAGAACCAGAAACCATTGCCGGTTTGCAGCGAGCGCGCGAATGGAAGTTTGAGGTACGAGATCCAGAACAACGCCTGGCCGACGACCACGCGGATGAGAAATCCGGCGACGACGACTCGCGGCTGCGTACGACACCACCGCCACAGTGCAAAGCACGCAGCGGCAGTCAGAAGGAATTGAACGATCAACACTCGCGCGTATTCTAGCCGGGCCGGCCAGCGTCTCAGCCCGTCGTCAGACACTTCTCGAGCGTGTCCGCAACACCGTCGCGTGCGTAATGCTCTTCCGCGAATTTGCGTCCCGCGCTTCCCATCCGCGTGCGCAGCTCCGCATCCGTCACGAGTCGACGCAATGCGGACAGCCATTCCTCGTCCGTCGTCGCGGTGAAATGCGTCTCATCGCGCACGCCCATCGTCGCGCCGACGCCGATGGGGCTCATCACGAACGGAATCCCCGTGGCCATGAACTGCACGGCCTTCAGGCCGGACTTGCGCGCGTTCCAGGGGTCGTCGGTGAGCGGATAGACGCCGATGTCGAACGAGCGGAAATCGTCCGCCTCTGTCTCCATCCGCCACTGATGCGCATCGACGTTCACGCGTCCCGAGCCGATGACGGACAAACGAAACGCGTGCTCGCGCGCAAGTTGCTCGAACACGGGCGTGAGGCGTTCAAGAAACGGATACGTCGAATGCGTACCGATCCATCCGATGACCGGGACCTCGTTCTTTGCGCTCCCGGGACGAAAGACGTTCGTATCGACGACCGTCGGGACGACGATCGCATTCGCGCCGCGCGAGCGCACATCGGCGGAGATCGTTTCGTTCCCGCACATGACGACGTCCGCCCAGCGGATCAGCGAATCGGTCTTGCCCGGCCACTTCAGCAGCGTCGCCAGTTTTCCGTATACCGGACTCGCGTACGTCAGATACGTCGCGTCGTCGAGATCGAGAATCATGCGGCGACGCAGCACGCGCGCCGCGAGCCATTCGATCAGCGGTGGCCCGAACAACATCGCCTCGCGTTGCACGAAGACGACGTCCGCGCGTGCGATGCGAAAAATCACACCAATGCGCCGCAACGTTGCCAGCGCGAGACGCGGGAGATGACGCAACAGCCGGCGCGGCTCATAGAGATCCATGAAGAGCGCCGCATCGAGAAAGGGCGAGAACGTCACATCGATCCCGCGCGCCGCGAGCGGATCGATGAACTGCGTGATGCGATAGCGCGAAGACGCGGACTCGATTGGATACGACGCCAATGCGAGAACGCGGACGCGTCTGCGGCGCGGTTGTCGGTTGTCGGTTGTCGGTTGTCGGCGGCTCATCGCCTCACTCACGGACAACCGGGAACTGAGGACCGACCACCGCTTCATAAATCCGCCGATAGCGCACGCTCCCCACGCTTTCGAGGTCGTAGCCGCGGCGCGCCTCCTCACGACAACGCGTCGCCAGATCCGGATCGCTCCGCAATGCATCGATGCCGCGCAATGCATCGGCATACGCAGCGCGATCGAGACTGCGCAACACGACACCGACGCGTCCTTCTTCGATGTGCGTATCGAGATCGCCAATGCCCGCGGTCGAAACGACAGGCAGGCCCGCCGCAAGGTACTCCGCGAACTTCGTCGGCGACGACGGAATGCGCGCATACGACGCGCGAATGAGCGACAGCGCCACATCCGCGGCGCCGAGGTAGCGCGGTACTTCGCTGGCTTCGGCGCGCATCACGCGAAAATCCTCCGCGCGGAAACCGACACGCTCGAGCTCCGCGACCATCGCCTCCGTCGGTCCCTGCGTCAGCACCAGCGCGAACACGCGCGGATCGCGTTCGCGCGCAACCGCGAGAAACTCCGCGGTCTCGCGCGTCAGGTAGTAGCCGCCGAGGGCGCCGATGTAGACGAAGACGTTGCGGTCGAAGATGCCGAGCTCGCGGCGCACCGCATCGCGATCGGTTCGCGGAAGCCTCCGCTCCGCGCTCACGCAACAGGGGATCACCTCGACCGGCTTGTTCGCCGTCACAGGCGCCAGCGTTTCGCGCGCGCGATCAGTGAGCACGACGAAACCATCCGCCGACGCGAACAGCCATCGCTCCGCCATCTTCGTCAGGCGAAAGAGCGCGCCGCCTTTCATCCAGTTTCCGGAGTCGACATATTCCTCCGGCAGAAACCCGCGTACGTCGAAAAGCAGCCGCGTGCCGGTGACCTTCTTCACGAGCGCACCGATCGCCGCGCCAACGTGACTGCGCGCGTGCAGCAGGTCGATGCGCTCCTGACGGACGATGCGCGCCGCGCGAAACGCACCGGCGGCGATGTCGTAAAGCGTGGCAGGAAGCGTCGGTCGCCGGTGATATTGCAACACATGCCACTCGATGCCATCGGCGCGCAACCGCTCGCGCCACTCGGCAATCCACGCGCCGTCCGCGTCCGGTTCGAACGTCAGCAGCGACACGGCCATGCCGCCGCTCACGAGCTCGCGCAGGTACGGCAGCACCTGGGTCTGCACGAGCGGCTCACGCACGCCGAAGTAGCAAAGGTAGAGAGAGCGCGTCATCCTTGGGGGATATGAGTATAGAAGCCCAGTCGGCGTGGACAGTGACCGTCGTCATCCCCGTCTGGAATCGCGCAGGCGAAGTCGGCACTGCCATCGACAGCGTGCTCGCGCAAACGCGCGCCGCTTTCGAGATCATCGTCGTCGATGACGGCTCGACTGATGACACGCCGAACGTGCTCGCGCGATACGGCGATCGCATTCGCGTCGTGCGGCAATCGAACCAGGGCGTGGCCGTGGCGCGGAATGCCGGGATTGCTATCGCGCGCGGCGATCTCATCGCCTTTCTCGACTCGGACGACGTGTGGCTTCCGCACAAACTGGAGCGACAGGCCGCGCGGTTCGGGGCCGACCCGGAGCTCGGACTCGTCCATTGCGGCGCCGAGTTCACCGGCTTCGGCGTCAACCTCAACGGCATGGAAGGCTGGGTCGCGGACGAAATCCTGCGCATGGATCGCGACGTCATCATCGCGCACGGCAGCGGCGTGATCATCCCGCGGCGCGTGCTCGAGGAAGTCGGCGCCTTCGATACGCGCATGCGCGTTTCCGAGGATTGGGACCTTTGTTATCGCATCGCGCGGCGCTATCGCGTGGGATTCGTGAACGAAGTGCTCGTGAACTACGCGCGTCATGAGACCGGCCTGCATCGCGACATCGCGAAGATGGAAGTCGGGATGGCGCTCGCGCTGCAGAAAGCGTTCGACGATCCTGTCGCGCAGCCGCTGCGACGTCACGCGTACGGACGACTGCACCGCATCCTGTCCGGCTGCTACTTCGAGCAACGGCAGTGGCTCGCATTCGCGCGGCATTTCGTGAAGAGCGTGATGTGGGATTGGCGCAACGTCGGATACTTCGCGGCGTATCCGCTGCGACTCATTCGCCGCGCTCTTGGAGCCAGGCCTGCAACATGAGCACGGCCCATAAGTGATGCTTCCACTCGCCACGCCCGGCCACGTGCTCTTCCCACTTTTCGCGAATCGGCGCCGGATCGAGCAATCCCTGCGCGCGCATCGTTGACACATCGAGCAGCGACTCCGCCCAATCGCGCAAACGTCCGCGCAGCCACGTTTCGAGCGGCATGCCGAAGCCCATCTTCGGCCGATCGATGAGCGGACGCGGCACATAACGATCGAGCACGCGTCGCAGCACGTGTTTGCCCTTTGCGTTGCGCACCTTCATCGACAGCGGCAGCGTCCACGCGAATTCGACGAGGCGATGATCGAGCAGCGGCTCGCGCGCTTCGAGCGACACGGCCATGCTCGCGCGATCGACTTTCGTGAGGATGTCGTCCGGCAGATACGACAGCTGATCGAAGTACATCATCCGCTCGATCGGATCCTCCAGCGGAGGCCACGCCGAGCGATCGGTGAGCGGACTCTCCTTTTCTTCTGCGCCGATCACGACGTTCGACCAGTGCGACACGAGCTCGAAGTACATCGCGTCGGAATCATTCGCCTCGAGCACGCGCGCGACCTTGTGTACGCGCTCGCCCGGCCGCGGCTGGCGCATCACCGGCGCGAGAATGCGATCCCAGGTGCGCGGCGACAGCGACGTCAGCAAGTGTCCGAGCATCGGCCGCATCGCACGCGGAAGCGCAGCCAGTCGATGGAAGAGTTTCTGTCCGAGGAAGTAACGCGTGTAGCCGCCGAACAGCTCATCGCCACCATCGCCCGACAACGCCACCGTGACGTGCTGTCGCGCCAGTTTCGCCACGAGATGCGTCGGGATCTGCGACGAATCCGCGAACGGCTCGTCGTACATCGACGGCAACATCGGGATCACGTTCACGACGTCTTCTTCGGTCACGTAAAGCTCGGTGTGATCGGTGCCGAGATGGCGGGCGACCTGGGCGGCGAACCGGGCTTCGTCGTAGTCGGCGTGGCTGAAGCCGATCGCGAACGTGCGCACCGGAATGGAGCTCTGCGCCTGCATCAGCGCGGCGATGAGCGAGGAATCGACGCCGCCGGAAAGGAACACGCCGAGCGGGACATCGGACACCATCCGCAATCGCACCGCATCGCGAAGCAACGTCTCCAGTTCCTGCGATGCCTCTTCTTCGGAGCCGCGAAAGCGATTCGCAGCGCCGCGCGTGGCCGCGTCCCGTACCGACCAGTACGTTGTCGTCGCGATCGCGCGTGTCGCGGGATCGAACGTGAGCATCGTGCCCGGCATCAGCTTGAAGATGCCTTCGTAGATGCTCAGCGGAGCCGGCACGTACATGTAGCGCAAATAGAGCTGCACCGCGCCGCGATCGATTTTCCCTTCGAACCGCGGATGGCGGCGCAGCGCCTTCAACTCGGACGCATAGAGGAACGCGTTTCCGACGAGTCCGTAGTAGAGCGGCTTCACGCCCATCCGATCGCGGATGAGCAGCAGACGCTGCGTATCGCGATCCCAGATCGCGATCGCGAACATCCCGATGAACCGCTGCAAGGCCGCCTCGATGCCCCACGCATCGAACGCGGCCAGCATCACTTCCGTGTCGGAATGCCCGCGCCACGGACCGTCGAGCTCGCGCCGCAACTCCTCGAAGTTGTAGATCTCACCGTTGAGCGTCGCAACGTAGCGGCCGCTCGGCGACACCATCGGCTGATGTCCGGCGGGCGAGAGGTCCAGGATCGCCAGTCGGCGAAATCCGATAGCGATGCCGTGCTCGGAGTCGATCCAGTCGCCGTCGTCATCCGGGCCGCGATGCACGAGCGCGTCGCACATCCGGCGGAGATCGCCGGCCAACTCCTCCGCCGTCGCCTCCGCCCCGACAATCCCCGCCAGTCCACACATCAGCGCGGAGTGTAGAACGGGATTGAGGATTGAGGATGACGGGCGCTTTCAATCCTCAATCCCCAATCCTCAATCCCGGTATGCTTCTCCCCCGCGTACGCATGCCGGCTCCCGACACCACTTTTCTCGCGCGCGTCCTCTCCGGCCTCGGCATCGACCGCGCCGTCGGCTGGACCGCGGCCGCGCGCATCTGGTCGATCCTGGTCGGCCCGATCTCCGTCATCCTCATCGCGACGCATCTCACCGCGGAGGAGCAGGGCTTCTATTACACCTTCGCGAGCATCGTCACGTTCCAGATCATCTTCGAGCTCGGACTCGGCATGGTCGTGCAGCAGTTCGCCAGTCATGAGAAAGCCTTTCTGGAATGGCAACCCGACGGAACGCTCGCCGGCAACGATGCCGCCAAAGCGCGGCTGGCCGCGCTGCTGCGCAAGACCGTGAAGTGGTACGCCGTCGCAACCGCGCTCCTGACGATTGCGCTGCTCGTCGGAGGGACGCTCTTTTTCGCGCGCGAGCCGTCGGCCGTGCACACGTGGGAAGCTCCGTGGATCGCGCTGGCGATCGTTGCGGGCGGCACGATGTTCCTCACGCCGTTCCTGTCGATGCTCGAAGGCTGCGGCCTCGTCATCAACGTCGCGCGCGTGCGAACGTGGCAGGTCATCGCCAGCAACGTCGCGGCATGGACGGTTCTGATTACCGGCGGACATCTCTGGGCATCACCGGCGATCGTCGGCGCATCGGTGCTCGTCGGTGCCGCGTGGGTCATCGCGGTCCACCGCCGAACCTTCGTCGACCTGTTCCACACGCGCGGCGAGGGCATTTCGTGGAGCGAGGAAGTGTGGCCCTTCCAGTGGCGCATTGCGGTGAGCTACCTCAGTTCCTACTTTACGTACCACCTCTTCATCCCCGTCCTCTTCACATCGCGCGGGCCGACGGATGCGGGACGGATGGGCATGAGTCTCACGCTCGCGTCGGCCGTGTATCTCATCTCTAACTCGCTCGTGACGACGAAGGTGCCGCGATTCGGTGAGCTGATCGCACGCCGCGAGTTCGCGGAGCTCGACGCACAGTTTTTCCCCGCGATGTGGCGCTCGTTCGCCGTCACCGTCCTCGGCGCGGCAGTGCTCCTCGGCGGCACATTCGCGCTGAACGCGATGGGACATCCATGGAGCCACCGAATCCTCGCACCGTTGCCATTCGCATTGCTCATGTTGACGATGATGGCCAGCTCCATCTTCTTCGCCGAAGCGGTCTATCTGCGCGCGCACAAACAGGAGCCCTTCCTCGGCATCTTCATCGTCAGCGGCCTCGCCGTCGGTGCGTCGACGCTGTTTTTCGGACGCCATTTCGGCGCCACCGGCATGATGCTTGGGTACTTCATCACGACGATGATCGTCTCGCTCGGCGGCGGCACGTGGGTCTTCCTGAAGAAGCGGCGGGAGTGGCACGCGTGAAACTCTCCGTGATCGTGCCGTCGCTCGATCAGGGTCGCTTTCTCGACGAAACTCTCCGCTCGATCGTTTCGCAAACCGGCCCTGACCGCGAGTTGATCGTGATCGATGGTGGCTCGAGGGACGAGACGCTCGACGTGATT
>DASYLL010000040.1:0-1648 GCA_036009605.1 Thermoanaerobaculia bacterium
ACCACTTCGATCTTCCGGGACCACGCTCGGGAACGGGCTCTTACCGCGCACCACTGCTTCGACGGCCTTGTCTGCGGGCACCGCTCAACACAGCATACGGTTCATCACCTCTTCAACGGCAGTCCCCTGCCGGTCTCACGCTCGGGATGACAGCGGGTCACTTCTTCGCCGAGCGCCGCCTCTTCTTCACGACCGGCTCCACGATGATCTCGTTGACGCTGATCGTGGAAGTCGCCGTGATCGTGGCGCCCGTGTCGTCGGTCACGACGAGCGTGATCAATCGCTCGCCGAGCGAGGTGAACGTGCGCTGCACCGATTGCGCGGCGCGAGAGCCGCCCGGATCGCGCGTGATCGTCCACGCGTACTTGTATGGAGGGACGCCGCCGGTGGCGAGCGCGCGGATCGTCACCAGCTGGCCGGGTGCGACGACGGCCGGCGCGTCGATCTGCGCACGCAGCGGGCAGTAGCGAACGAGATACGAATCGACGCGCGAAGTGGCCTCGCGCACCGCAGCGCTGACGAACGACGTGCCGGTCCAGACCGGGGGGAAGATCGACAATGCGCGCGACCCCGCGAAGTCATTGCCGGCGAAGCGCGTGTCGCTGATCAGCGAGCCGGCCACGGTAAATCGGCGCAGACGCATGTCGGGAATGACCGTTGCCGTGCTCGGCGGAATGGCGTACGTGAGCGCGAGCTCGTTGCCAACGGCTGTGAGGCCGAGTGGCTGCAGAACGCTCATGCCGTCGCTGGCGACGAGGACGCCGTCGGGACGGACGATCTCGTCGTCGCTGTTGACGATGAACCAGCGGATCTCCGCGGTCTGACCCTCGCCGACCTGACGCACGACGACGAAAAGGTCATCGATGACCACCGTGCGGACGTTCGTGCCGAACGAAGCGATGCTGCGCGTCTGCGGAAAGAAGCGGCCGGCGATGATGCGCGAGAAGAGCAGCGTGTTGTCGTCGGTCGTGAGATGAAAGATGCCGATAGTTCCGTCGCTGGCGACGTCGACCGCGAGAAAGGGATCGGCGGGAGGCACGGCCGGGATCTCGACGTCCGAGCGCTCGCTGCCGTCGCGTTCGAGCACCGTCACCCAGATCCCGCGATTCCGTCCCGTGCTGATGTGGCGCGCGACGACATATGCGGAGATGACGTCGCTCCAGATCACTTCGATCTGGTCGGCGAGACGCGGGCCGCGGTCGGGGTTCACCGCGATGGGAGCGCCGATCGGATCGCCTGTGACGGTGAGGCGCTGCAGGCGGATGACGTCATCGGTGCGATAGAAGAGTCCGAACTCGGTACCGGTAAAGAGTAGCGCCACGATCGCCTGGTCGTCCGCGGCGTCGGTGGCGACGAGGCGATCCGCGGCGATGGTCGAAAGATCCTCGCCGTAGAGTCCGAGCCAGATGTGATCCGGATCCGATTCTTCCGATTTTGCGACCGCGAGCACGTTGCCGCTGAACGCGGCGGGACCGACGACGAGGTTCGGAACCGACGCTTTCGTCGAGACCAGCCGCACGCCCGAAAGGCAGTCCGCAGCCGAGACGGCGCCACACATCAGAAGCAGAAATCCAGCCACCGCGCTACGAAATGCTCGCATCAGGTTCCCCTGGGAAGTAGAGATAACTTCGGACGCGAGGGAGTATAG
>DASYLL010000041.1:0-7628 GCA_036009605.1 Thermoanaerobaculia bacterium
CTCGTGACAGGCGGCGCCGTGGAGGAAGCGGTGGAGTCGGCGGTGGGGGCGATGGCATGAGCCGGGTGGTGCGCGCGCCGCGCGGCAGCGAGCTGTCCTGCAAGGGCTGGCAGCAGGAGGCCGCGTTGCGGATGCTGATGAACAACCTCGATCCCGAGGTTGCGGAGCATCCGGAAGAGCTGATCGTTTATGGCGGGATCGGGAAGGCGGCGCGCAATTGGGAGTGCTACGACGCGATCGTCGCGACGCTCAAGCGCCTCAAGAATGACGAGACGCTGCTCGTGCAGTCGGGCAAGCCGGTGGGCGTGTTTCGCACGCATAAAAACGCGCCGCGCGTGCTCATCGCGAACTCGAATCTCGTGCCGCACTGGGCGACGTGGGACGAGTTCCGTCGCCTCGATGCGCTCGGGCTCACGATGTACGGACAGATGACCGCGGGCTCGTGGATCTACATTGGAACGCAGGGCATTCTGCAGGGCACGTACGAATGCTTCGCGGCGGTCGGGAAGAAACACTTCGGCGATTCGTTGCGCGGGAAGCTCGTCGTGACCGCGGGACTCGGCGGGATGGGTGGCGCGCAGCCGCTCGCCGCGACCATGAATGATGCGACTGCACTCGTTGCGGAAGTCGATCAATCGCGCATCCAACGTCGCATCGAGAAACGCTATCTGGATGAAGAAGCGCCGACGCTCGACGCCGCGATCAAGCGTGCACTCGAAGCGCGCGACAAGGGCGAGGCGGTTTCGATCGGCGTCGTTGCGAATGCAGTCGACCTGCTCGAAGCGCTCATCGCACGCGGCATCGTGCCCGACATCCTCACCGACCAGACCTCCGCGCACGACGAGCTCACGGGCTACGTCCCGGCCGGCATGTCGTATGACGCCGCGCTGGCAATGCGCGAAGCCAGTCCCGAAATGTACAGCGAACTCTCGTACGAAACGATGGCGCGGCACATGCGCGCGATGATCGAGCTGCAGAACCGCGGCGCGATCACGTTCGACTACGGCAACAACCTTCGCGGTCAGGCACTGAAGGCCGGCGTGACGAACGCGTTCGAAGTCGGCGGCTTCGTGCCGCTGTTCATCCGTCCGCTGTTCTGCGAAGGAAAGGGACCATTCCGCTGGGCCGCGCTGTCCGGCGATCCGAACGATCTCTTCGTCACGGACGAAGCGATCCTCGAGCTCTTCCCGCACGATGCCGCGCTGCATCGCTGGATTCGCATGGCGCAGAAGCGCGTTGAGTTCCAGGGACTGCCGGCGCGCATCTGCTGGCTCGGCTACGGCGAGCGCGACAAAGCAGGTGCACTGTTCAATCGCCTCGTCGCGGAAGGCAAAGTCTCCGCGCCGATCGTCATCGGCCGCGATCATCTCGACGCGGGATCGGTCGCATCGCCGAATCGCGAAACGGAAGCGATGAAAGACGGCTCGGATGCGATCGCGGACTGGCCGATTCTCAACGCGCTGCTCAACACCTCCGCTGGCGCGACGTGGGTCTCCGTGCATCACGGCGGCGGCGTCGGCATCGGCTACTCGCTGCACGCGGGAATGGTGATCGTTGCCGACGGAACGGACGACGCCGCCGCGCGCCTGCAACGCGTGCTCACCGCGGATCCGGGAACGGGCGTCATGCGCCACGCGGACGCGGGATACGACGAAGCGATCAGCGTTGCAAAGGAACGGGGCGTCGATTTGCCCATGCGGTAGCCGGCACGGCCGGCCGCGCGGGTCGCTTCGCCGGTTGAACGTACGGCTGCCGAGTGGGTTCGGTTTCCGCCACAAACTCCTGGGTGGGTGCGACAATCACCGCGGTGATCACGATCTCTGCAGCCAGAACGAGTCTCTGCGGAGCGCTGATCGCGCTCCTTGCCCTTCCCGCGGCCGCAGCGTCGGTCCGCTTCGTCACGCCGAGTGACGGCGCGCAGGTGATCGGCGCAACGGTGCTCGAAGTCGCCACCGACGCGACCGCGATCGACCGCGTCGAGTTCTTCGTCGACGGAACGCTCGTCGGCGTGGTCCGGACGCCGCCGTATCGACTGACGTACGACTTCGGCACGTCACTGCAGTCGCGTCGGATCGTCGCGCACGTGCGCTCGCAGAACTTTCAGCGCGATGATGTTGCCGAGGTTCGGACGGCGGCGATCGGGGGCGAGTCGATTACGGTCAATCTCGTCGAGGTGCCGGTGCGCATCCGCGCGCCGGAAGTCGTGAAGGCGAAAGACCTCACGGTCGTCGAAGACGGCGTGCGCCAGACGATCCGCAACGTGCTCGTGGAACGTCCGCCATCCCGCTTCGTTTTTCTCGTCGACCGTTCGCAGAGCATGGCCGAAGGGAAGTTGACGCAGGCGCTGGCGGCAATCGACGACGCGCTCGCTCTGCTGCGATCCGGCGACACGGCGCAGATCGTCTTTTTCAATCACAACTTCGGTCGGCTCGAGGATCTCCCGCGCACGGCCCGCGCCAGCACTCTCTACGCCGCCGTCGAGCCCTCGGGCGGAACGTCGCTGCGCGATGCCGTCGTTTCGACCGTCACGCCGGAACGCACGCATACGATCGTGCTCACCGATGGCGGCGACCGCAACAGCGAGATCCAAAGCGAGGCGGCGATCCGCCGGGTCAGCGGGGCCAACAGCGTTTTCTTCGCGCTGGTTTTCGATCGCGCCTCGCGATTTCTCGAAGCCGCGGCGCAGAACACAGGCGGAGAAATCACGACCGTCACCGCGGCCTCGGTGCGCGATGCGATGCGCACGCTGATCGAAGACATCAATAGCCGCTACACGCTCACCTATCAGAGCTCCGGGAGGAAAAAGGGATGGCGAGCGATCCGGATCTCGAGCACCCGCTCCGCGGTGAAAGTGATGAAAGCGCGAAAGGGATACTTCTCCGAATGAGACGCGTGGTCGTTGCCTTCGCCGTCGTCCTCGCTGCGTCTGCCGCGCACGGGCAGACACGCATCACCTCCGACGTCGAGATTCGGAACATGGAAGATCGAGTCCGGAAAGCGACCGACTTCGAGACCAGAGTTTCGGCGCGCATCAACCTCGGCGACCTGCGGAACGACCGGAACGAGTCCGCGGCCGCGCAGCACGAGTTCGAGATGGCTCTGCAACTCGCGCGCGACGCGCGCGAGCAGTCGTGGCGCAAGCATGACCTTCCTCGCTATGCGGTGGCTTGCAGCTGGGCGGGTCTGGCACTGGCCGCCCTTGGCCGCGGTGCCGACGCCTTTGCGATTTTTGAGGAGGCGGTGCGCTACGCTCCCGACTCGGCCGGCATCTGGAACAACTACTCCGTGGCAATGTCCCGCCTGGACCGCAGAGGGAAGTCCACCGGAACCGGGCGTTTGTCCGTCGCTGCCGGAGAACGCACGATCAATCCGACCCCTGGTGACCTGCTCCGACTGAACGTCTCCCGCTTCACGCTTGCCCAGGGGCTGCTGAACAGTGGCGACGATCTCGAGAAAGACGAGGCGGAGCGGATTCTGCGAACCATCACGGCGTCGCTCGACAGCGACACGTTCCGGTCGACGCGCCAGGCCGTAGTCAAACGCGAAGAGTTCCAGATTCTCACGGCGCCGACCACGGAGACCGGCCGGTACCTTTCGATCTTCAATCGAGCGCACATGCAGCTGGCGTTGATCTACGAGAACGACGACCGCATCGACGAGGCGCGCCGCGAATACCAGGCAGTGGTGGGCCGGCGCAGCGATGAGCCGACAGCGCTCGCAGGCCTGGCTCGTCTGAGCCGTGATCCGAAGGAGCGGGACCAATATCTCATTCAATCGCTCGACGCCAATCCGTTCGCGGCCGATGTCGTCGACGAATACCAACGCCACGTCAATGCGAACGTTGCCTCGCCGGCCGCGGCCGGTGGCTCGGTCGGATCGCAGGTTCGTCTGGCGATCCAGCAGATCCACAACCGCGATTTTCGCCGCGGGCGGGAGACGCTGCAGACGCTGATCGCCGCGCATCCGAATAACGACGTCCTGCAACAACTGCTGGCGAGCGTGGAGTTGTTGAGCGGCGCCTCTTCCGGACGGCCGCGATTCCTGGACCAGCTCACGGGACCGGTCGCCAATCCTTCGGAACCGGAGCTTCGCGCGGTGATGAGTCTCTTCTCGACCAACAAGCTTTCCCCGACGGATCGGGCCACGCTCGATCGATCGGAGTTCGCCAGTAACGCGACGCTCGACAAGCCGGACGGAGACGCATTCGCGGGCGGCACGATCAACGGCATCCCGTTCCGATTCCAGAACCCGACCCGTTTCCGCGGCATCCCTTCGGCCGCCAAAACTTTGCGCGTGGCCTATCGCATTCTCGGCGCAACGACAGTGGATGGCCGCGACGCGCTGCTCGTCGAGCCTCTGCGAGTGGAGGTCAGCCAGTGATTCGCGCTGTGGCGTTGAGCGTTCTCGCACTCCTGCTTTCTGTCGGCGCAGCGCGAGCCGATGTGGCGATGGCCTGGTCCCAATCGGCCGGCACGATCGTCGTGGCGCACCCCAAAATCATTGAAGGCTTCGACCGATCGGGTGAGAAGAAGCTCTGGTCCGCAGAAGGACTGGTCAGCCCGTCATCGATCGTCACATCGCAGGACGGAAAAGTGGTCGCGATCCTGGACGGGTTCGAGGACCAGATCGCCCTCGTCACCGTCGCGAATGGCGCGGTTGCGTTGTACGAAGCACCAGGGACGCCGGTCGCCGCCGCGTTTTTCGGGCGCGATGCATGGGTCACTCTCCGCGATCTCAGCCGCGTCCTGCGGATCACTCCGGACGGAGTGGTCACCGAGTTCGAAGTCGCAATGGATCCGGCGCTCATCGCGGTGAGCGACCTGTTCGTGTTCGTCTACTCCCGCGCAGAGGGGCTGCTGCAGGAGATCGATCCGAAGTCGGGGCAGGTGACGCGAAACGTCGTCCTCGGCGCAGGCGGATCGGACCTCGAGATTCGCCCGCCAAGACCGTTCGACCCGCCCGGTGCGATGGCGTATCTCTGCAGGCCGACCGCCGGCAGAATCGTGGTCGTGGATCTCAACAGAATGGAAATCCAGGAGCGAGGAATTGGCGCTGCCCCTGCCGATCTGACGTTTGTGGAGTTCGGTGCCCAGTTGTTGTCGTTCGATCCCGGGACGTCCGTGATTGCCGATCCGGTCAGAGAGTCGCTGCACATCGCGCACAATCCGAACGTTCCCGGCCAAAACAGTCAGGAATCCAGCCAGCCCACGCCGGTCGACCGTGTCGTGGTCACCGGCGCAGGTCTCTTCGCCTTCGATAGCGGCAACGGCATCCTGTACCGGATCGAGAAACGAGCAACCACGAAAGTTGCGTCCGGCCTGACGGCCACATCATTCGTGCCGACGAACGAGGCGTTATTCACGTGGGACGCGAAGGCCGGAAAACCTCGCCGCGAGAAGACGACCGAGTAACTGCGACTACCGTGCTTCGGCGTGCTCGGCAGACGCTGCCGCCAGTCGGCCCGCGAATAGCATCACCACAAACGACGTTCTCACGCAGTCCACGGAAGTGCATACTACGCGTTCCAAAGTTCCTGGAGGTGTCGTCATCGAAGCTCAGCGAAAGCCCCTGCAAAAAGATTGGGTGAACATCCTGTTCCTGACCCTCACGCCCGTCATCGGTATCGTCGGGACCGCCGCGTACACCTGGTATGCGGGCTTCTCACTCTGGATGCCCATCCTCACCTTCGGTATGTACGCCGCGGTCGGCATCTCGATCTGCGCCGGGTACCACCGCTTCTTTTCGCACAAGAGCTACGAGGCAGCCGCTCCGGTTCAGCTGTTCTACGCGTTCTTCGGCGCCATGGCCGCGCAGAACTCCATCCTCTGGTGGTCGTCGAGCCATCGCGTGCACCACAAGCACGTCGACAAGGACTGGGATCCGTACAACATCCAGCGCGGCTTCTGGTGGGCGCACATCCTCTGGATCTTCTACAGGAACGACCAGCGCGACGACACGTTCTCGAACTCGCCTGACCTGCTCGCCAATCCGATCGTGATGTGGCAGCACAAGTGGCACAAAGTGATCCTCATCGTCGGCGGCTTCGGCATCCCGACGCTGATCGGCGCCGCGTTCGGCAACCCGCTGGCCGGCCTGCTCTGGGGCGGCTTCCTCCGCATCGCGATCATCCATCACACGACGTTCTTCGTGAACTCGCTCGCGCACCAGCTCGGCAAGCCGCTGTTCAACGCCGAAGTCTCCGCGCGCGACAACTGGCTCGTCGCCCTGCTGACGCTCGGCGAGGGCTATCACTCCTTCCACCACCGCTTCCCCGCCGACTTCCGCAACGGCATCCGCTGGTATCAGTGGGATCCGGCGAAGTGGTGGATCGGCACGCTGCGCGTTGCCGGCATGGCGAAGAATCTTCTCTCGACGCCGCTTCCGCAGATCGAACAGGCCCGCATGCGCGCCGCGCTGCGCGTCGTCGAGCCGAAGATGGCCGTCGCCGAACCGACGCTCGTCGATGAAGCACGCCGCCGCCTGAAAGTCGCGACCGCGCATCTCGAGAAAGCGATCATGCTCTGGCGCCGCGCGCACGAAGAACGCGCGCAGGGAACGCCATGGCGCCGCACGCGCAGCATGTCGCGCCGCCACGTGCGCCGCTCGCGCAGACAGTGGAAGCTGGCCGTGCAGATGCTGCAGACCGCGTGACGACCGAGTCTTAGAGGGATAGAGTCGTAGAGTCTTCGAGGGAGCCGTTGCCCTCGACCCTCTACGACTCCAAGACTCTACTTCTCTAAGACTCTCTCTAAGGACTCTCCTATCGGCGGCCAAGCCGCCTCAGCGCCTTCCGCGCCACCCGTCCCTGCCGCGGACACTCACACCGCGCCTCCCACACCGACTGATACAACGCCGCCGCGGCTTCGACGTCGTGCGCCTCGGCACGTTCGCGAGCACGATCGAGTACGACCTCTTTCTCCGCCGCCAGTCGATCGAGCTCGTCGCGCACGAGGTCTTCCACCTTCTCGACGGATAACACGCCGTGCTCACTCTCGACGCGGCCAATCACCTCTCCCGCGTGATCGACGAGCACCGCCAGCGGCAACTCTTCCTCCTCAGCGAATCGCGTCAATCGCACTTCGTCATTGAGTCGCACGACGCGCATCGCCACGCATTGTGAGGAGAAGAGCGTGAGGTCATCGGACGTCAGCAGCTCCGAGCGACGCAATTCCTCGCCCGACGCCGGAATCCAGTAGAGCGCGAGCCCTGCATCGACGTTCGTCTCCGGCTCGAGCACGCGCCAGGGGACCATCGCGACATAGTCCTCTCCCGCGCGCAGCGCATCCGCTCCGCAGAACAACAGGGCGATCGCCGCGACCATGCGCGCCAATCTCTTCATGAATGGAGACCCCGGAGGACCGGCGCGAATTATAGTGCGCGCCATCTCTCCACCCCAGTAGAATCCGGTCCCCGGTCACTCATTCAATGACGGTTCGCGAGACCCTCGGCCACTACGTAGTCCTCGGTCCTATCGGTTCCGGCGGAATGGGTGAGGTGTACGTCGCGCGTGATCCGAAGCTCGGACGCAAAGTCGCGATCAAGCTCCTGCCCGTGCGTATGTCCGGCGAGCGCGACACGCTGACCCGCTTCACGCAGGAAGCGCGCTCCGCCTCGGCGCTCAATCATCC
>DASYLL010000042.1:0-6626 GCA_036009605.1 Thermoanaerobaculia bacterium
CCCGCACTCCAAACTAGAGCGCGATCCGTGGGTCGCGCCATAAACCGACAACGTGTTTCCCGTAGTCGATGGTGATCATGAACTTCGACAGCAGTCGATTGCCGACGCGCGCCTGCGCGATGTTCGCGTACCCGACGTCCATCACGCCGAAATCGCTGCCCGCGATCGTGATGCGTGCGGTGCCGCGTCCGCGTTCTGCGCGCGGCAAAACGATCGTGTCGGGACTCGTCGTGTCGACGATCGCCGCAACCTCGCGGCCATCGACGTTCACGTAGATCATCGGCGCGTGGTCGAAGCGGTAGACCTTCATCATCCCGGGATGGATGCCGAGCTTCTGAAACGTGACCAGGCCGCCGTGATAGTCGATCGTGATCGCGCGCGTGCCCCACGGCTCGGCGCCGATGATCGCATCGGCCACGCCGCCGAGGTCGTGCGTGGTGGGTGAGAGACGCACGGTTTCTTTCGCCGTCAACTGCAGCGCGTGGTGCCGCGCCGGCGGGAAACTCGGATCGATCACCGAACGCTGCGCCGCGGTGCCGAGAAGGAACCGGCCGCGGTGATTGTTGACGCGGACGGTCGAGAGCTCGATGAGATTCCGTTCCATCGTGAACGCGAGATTCACCTCCGCTCCCGGCACCTCGTCATGCCACGGCATGTGCCGCGCGCACGAGAGCGCGAGGAGCGCGATGGTTGCCGCGAGTCGTGATTTGGATAAGATGCGCATCGTTGTTGGAAGAAGTCGCAGAGTCGCAGAGTCTCAGAGTCTCAGAGAGTCTTCCCATCGACATCTCTGAGACTCTGCGACTGTGAGACTCTGCGACTTCTTCCAGCCCCAAAGCAATCCCACTGCCGAAAAGCATCCCCACTGCCGAAAGGAATCCCCCTATGCTGCCCGAGTTCCGCAACGAAGCCCTCACCGATTTCTCGACGCCGGAAAATCAAGCCGCGGCGAGCTCTGCGCTCACCAAAATGGTGGGCGAGGTCGGCCGCGAACATCCGATCGTCATCGGTGGGGAACGCATCACCGGCCTCAAAACATTCGACTCGCTGAATCCTGCGAAGAAGGATCAGGTCGTCGGCAAGTTCCAGGAAGGCTCGAGCGAGCACGTCGAGCGCGCGATGGACGCGGCCTGGAAGGCATTCGAAACCTGGAAGCGTGAGTCTGTCGAAACGCGCACCAGTCTTCTGCTGCGAGCCGCGAAGCTGCTGCGCGAGCGCAAGCACGAGTTCTCCGCGGTGATGGTCCTCGAAGTCGGCAAGACGTGGCCTGAGGCGGATGCCGATACGGCCGAAGCGATCGACTTTCTGGAGTTCTATGCACGCGAGGCGTTGCGCTATGCGGGCAAGCAGCCGATCACGCAGATCGAATCCGAGCAGAACGATTTTGTCTACATCCCCCTCGGCGTCGGCGCCGTCATTCCGCCATGGAACTTCCCCCTCGCGATCACGCTGGGCATGACGACGGCGGCCGTCGTGACGGGCAACACCGTCGTGCTCAAGCCATCATCGGATTCGCCGTGGATCGCCTATCGCTTTTTCGAACTGCTCGAAGAAGCCGGCATGCCTCCGGGCGTCGTGAACTTCGTGAGCGGCGGCGGCATGGAAGTCGGCGAGCCGCTCGTGCAGCATCCGCGCATCCGCTTCATCTCGTTCACGGGATCGAAGGGCGTCGGCCTGCACATCGTCGAAGAAGCGGCCAAGCACAAGAAGGGTCAGCTGTGGATCAAACGTGTCGTCGCGGAGATGGGCGGCAAGGACGCGATCATCGTCGATCGCGACTGGACGAATCTCGATGAAGCCGCGACTGCGATCGTCGCGGCGGCGTTCGGATTCCAGGGGCAGAAGTGCTCCGCTTGTTCGCGCGCGATCATCGATGAAGCGATCTACGACGAGATCGTTCCGATGATCGTCGAGAAGACGAAGAAGCTGCGCATCGGCGATCCGTCGGTGATCGAGAACGTCATCGGTCCCGTCGTGAACGAGAAGGCGATGAAGAACATCCGCAGCTACATCGAGAAGGGGACGAGCGAAGGCGGACGCCTCGTCGCGGGCGGCAACGCCGGTCCGGACGCCGGCTTCTTCGTCGAGCCTACCGTCATCGCTGATGTTGCTCCGGATGCGACGATCGCGCAGGAAGAGATCTTCGGACCGGTGCTCGCGATCATCAAAGCGAAGGACTACGACGACGCGCTGCGCATTGCGAACGACACCGAGTTCGGGCTCACCGGCGCGGTGTTCACGGAGAGCGAAGAGAAGCTCGATCGCGCGCGCGAAGAGTTCTTCGTCGGCAATCTCTATCTGAATCGCAAGTGCACGGGCGCGCTCGTCGGCGTGCATCCGTTCGGCGGTTTCAACATGTCCGGCACGGATTCCAAAGCAGGCGGCCGCGATTACCTCGGACTGTTCCTGCAGGGCAAATCGATCGCACGCAAGATCAAGAAGTAACCGAAGAACGAGCGACGGGCTGAGAGCCCGTCGCTCCAGTTCTTACGAGAGTTTGAAGTTCACCGTCAGATTGAAAATCGTCGCGACCGGCTGTCCGTTGCGCGTGCCCGGTCGGAACTTCCACTGACGCACCGCGGCGACGGCCTGTTCGGACAAGCCCATCGGCAGACCCTTCACGACCTTCACCTCATCGACGTTGCCGTTCTTGTCGATGATGGCTTCGACGACGACGATGCCGGCGACGCGACCCTGGCGCGCGGGCTCCGTGTACTTCGGATCGGGACGATTCACGATCACCGGCGCTTTGACATCGCCGCCGACGCGAACCGGCGCTTCACTGCCTCCGCTGCCTGTGCCTTCGGCGCCGGTGCCGGTGCCACCGACCTGACCGCCGAGGACGCCGCCGATCTCTCCGCCCTGCACGCCGCCGATCTCACCGCCGACGACACCACCAGCCACGCCGCCTTCGACGCCACCGACGACTCCGTTGAGCGCGTCGCCCGGACCTTCATCGAGACCGCTCGCGTCCGAAACAGGTCCGTCAACCACTGGCAGATCCTGCGTGACCGGCAGGTCGACGACCGGCACTTCGTCCGGAATCTCGACCGGCGGGGTCAGAGGCGTGACCGGCGTCGGCTGCACCTGAGGCTGCACGCGCGGCTGGGACTTCGGCGCGCCGCTGCTCTTCGCGGGCGGCGGGGGAGGGGGCGGCGGAGGTGGCGGAGCGGCCCCTTGTGTGATGAACGCCGGGATCGGTTTCTCCGCGGCGACCTTGTGTGTGACGTTCTGGCCGGCGTACACGATGCCGGCGATCAGCGTTCCATGGAGTGCGACCGAGGTTGCGGTGGCTTTCCACCCACGTTTCTGCGTGGCCTTGCGCGACTCGAGGAGGTTGTCTTTCAAGTCCATAATCGCTTGTTATTTGCAAGCGTGCGACCAACTATTTGCGCTTTTGAATCAATAGTTTAGAATGCGCCGCCATGTCCCGGAGATCTCTCGCTGTCCTCTTTTTGTGCCTGGCCGGGTGCGCTACGTCCTCACCGGAGGTCCCGAAAGAATGGATGAGCGTTCCCGCAGCGGCACGCATCGGGTCGCTGACCCTCGCGGACGACGGGAAGGTCACGACGAGCGTCGAGCGTAAACCCGCGCAGCTCGTCGACGGCCCGATTCATCTTGACGGCGGCAAGCTGATGAATGCCGACAAAGTCCTCGCCGCCGACCTCGGCACCATCGATTCGCTCGATCTCTCCGAAGTGCGCAGCGAAGTCGCGTTCTCCGCACTGCATGAGGGCAACTTCGACATCGGGCTCGTCAACATCGAGGGCGGCGACGTGCACTGGATGCCGAACGATCCCTCCGATGAAGTCGCGGTGCAGTGGGCGCCGCGCGGTCACAAGATCAGCTACCTGATCCGCGGCAAAGGCGGCGACCTCGTCCGCACGCTGCACATCCCGAGCGCGTACCAGTTCGCGATCCCGTTCACGAACGCAACGATTCACGCGCTTGCGTGGGACCCGCAGGCCGAGCGTTACGCGGTCGCGTACTCGACGCCCGACAGTTCCGATCGCGTCGAAGTGCTGAAGTACGACGGCGAAGGGCGCCGTCTCGCGATCGATTCCTCGAGCAAGCTCGACGTCGAAGTCAAACCGTTTGCGCCCGGCGCAATCCTGCTGCATCCGCGCGACGTTCTTTATGACGAGAAGCTGCCGGTTGTCGTCTGGCTCGCGGATGACTTCGCCTGGAACGATGCACGCGCGCAGTTGATGCGAAACGCTCGAGTCGCGCTCGTCGTCACGAAGACTTTGACCGACGCTCTGTGGAGCGCGGCGAATGAAATCCCATGGCTCGATGCATCGCGCCGGTTTGTTGTGGGCACCACCGACACCAACGCTCGAGTGACGAGCATCATCACCGAGCCAACTCTGCCGCTCGGACAGTACCGCCGGAGCGGCAACATCGTGGCGGTTGCACCCGCTGTCGTACAATCGTTCGCTGCCGGCTTCATTGCCGACCAGCTCAAGAGGGACTCCCCTAAGAATGTCAGCAGCCGCTGAACAAAGAACCAAATCGACGGCCCGTGAATATTACGAAGCGCTGCTGATCGCGATCATCTTCGTCAACTTCGCCCGCATCTTCGTCTTCCAGGCATTCAAAATCCCCAGCGGATCGATGGAAGACAACCTGAAGATCGGCGATCACATCATCGTCAACAAGTTCATTTACGGCCCCCCCGGACTCCTCGGTGGCCTCGCACCGATGCGCGACGTCGCGCGCGGCGACATCATCGTCTTCCGTTATCCCGAGAATCCCGGCATCGATTACGTCAAACGCGTCGTCGCATTGCCGGGCGAGACCATCTCGATCAAAGACAAGAAGGTGTCGATCAACGGGACGGAGCTCAACGAGCCGTACGTTCTGTGGGCCGACGAGAGCATCTATCCGCCCAGCGAGTTCCTGCCCGAGCCGCAACGTTCCCGCGATCAGCTGGCTCCGACGACGATTCCCGCGGGGCGGTACTTCGTCATGGGCGACAACCGCGATCACTCCAGCGACTCGCGTTACTGGGGCACGGTGCCGCGTCCGTTGATCAAAGGCCGCGCGTTCATGGTCTATTGGTCGTTCGATTCGGCGCCCGCGCCTCCGGGGAGCAGCGTTCGCGATCGCATCCGCGAGCTCGGCACGGTCGCGATTCATTTCTTCACGCGTACGCGATGGAGCCGCACGTTCTTCATCGTCGACAGCAAGTACCACTACACACCCGGCGTGAGCTCCTATGGAAACGAGTAATCACGCGGATGAGGAACCGTCGCTGATTGAGGCAACCGCGGAAGCGTTGCAGACGCCGGAGCGCGTCATCGATCGCGGCGATCACTCGATCTCGCGTCGCAGCATTCCGGAGAACGTTCTCAAGGTTCTCTATCGACTGCATCGCAGCGGCTATCGCGCCTATCTCTGCGGAGGCAGCGTTCGCGATCTGCTGATGGGCCGTACGCCGAAAGACTTCGACGTCGTCACGGATGCGCATCCCGGCGACGTGCGACGCCTGTTCCGCAACAGCCGCATCATCGGGCGTCGTTTCAGGCTCGTACACATCATCTTTCAGGATCAGGTCGTCGAAGTGGCGACGTTCCGTCGCGAGCCCGATCGGGCGATCCCTCTGCCGGATGCCGAGGTGGAAGAGGATTTTCTGATCACGGACGACAACACGTTCGGATCGCCGTTGCAGGACGCACGGCGCCGCGACTTCACGATCAACGCGATGTTCTACAACATCGCGGATTTCTCGGTCATCGACTACGTCGGCGGACTCGAAGACATCGCGGAAGGACGCGTGCGCGTGATCGGCGATCCCGACATGCGTTTCCGCGAGGATCCCGTGCGCATGATGCGCGCAATCGAATTCGCCTCGCGCCTCGGATTCGAGATCGAAGCCGACACATACAAAGGCATCCTCCGCCATCGCAACGAGATTCTGAAAGCGTCGGCACCGCGTGTGTCCGAGGAGATTCTCGAGCTCTTGCGGCGCGGCTGGTCGCGTGGCGCGATTCGTTTGATGGTCGATACGGGCCTGCTCGAACCACTGCTGCCCGAGATCTACAACGCCATCAAAGGCGAGCGTGCGCCGTACTTCTGGAAAATGCTGGAAGTGCTCGACCGCACCGTGCAGGCGGGACGCAAGATCTCGGATGCGGTGCTGTTGTCCGTGCTCGTGCTGCCGTGGATCGTCGGCGAGATCGAAGATGCGGAAGAGAAACGCCGCGGCACCACGGAATCCGAGGAAGCGGCGCGCATGCGACTCGGCGAAGTGTTGTTGTTCATCCGCGATCTCATCCAGCCGCTTTGTGCGCGACTGGCACTTGCAGCGGGAACGCGTCATCAGATGGAACAGGCCCTCGAAACGTTCTGGCGTCTGCTCGAACCGCCCTCGGATCGCCGCGCGCAGTTCCGTGCGGTATATCGCGATCCGTTCAATGACGCGCTGGCGCTGCTCGAGTTGTACGCGTTGTCGTCGGGAAAGTACGTCGATGGATTCCGCCAGTGGCAGGCCTTCGCCGTGCGCGTGAAGCGCGCGCAGGACGAGGTCGAGGGCACGGTCAAAAAGAGACGACGCCGCAAGCGTCACTAGTTTGGAGTGCGGCAGCCGCAGCTGCCGCTTTCGTATGTTCGTGCGCCGCGCTGTA
>DASYLL010000043.1:0-5293 GCA_036009605.1 Thermoanaerobaculia bacterium
CGCGACGAGGAAATCCGTCGCGTGATTCAGGTCTTGTCGCGTCGCACGAAAAACAATCCTGTGCTGATCGGTGAGCCGGGCGTCGGCAAGACGGCGATCGTCGAAGGTCTCGCGCGACGCATCATGGAAGGCGACGTCCCCGAAGGCCTCAAGAACAAGCGAGTCATGGCCCTCGACCTCGGCGCCATGATCGCGGGCGCGAAGTACCGCGGCGAATTCGAAGATCGCCTGAAGGCCGTGATCAAGGAAGTCGAAGAAAGCGAAGGCGAAGTCGTTCTCTTCATCGACGAGTTGCACACGCTCGTCGGCGCCGGCGCGTCGGAAGGCGCGATGGACGCGTCGAACCTGCTCAAGCCCGCACTCGCTCGCGGCGAGTTGCGCGCGGTCGGTGCGACGACGCTTTCCGAGTATCAGAAGTACATCGAGAAGGACGCGGCGCTCGAGCGGCGGTTCCAGCCGGTGTTCGTCGGCGAGCCGACGGTCGAGGACACGATCGCGATTCTGCGCGGCCTCAAGGAACGCTACGAGGTCCATCACAAGGTGACGATCCGCGATTCGGCGATCGTTGCGGCCGCGACGCTTTCGCATCGCTACATCACCGATCGTTTTCTGCCGGATAAGGCGATCGATCTCATCGACGAGGCGGCCGCGCGATTGCGCGTCGAGTTGACGTCGATGCCGCAGGAGATCGACGAGCTCACGCGTCGCCTGACGCAGCTGCAGATCGAAGAGCAGGCGTTGCAGAAGGAGAAGGATGCGGCGTCCCAGTCGCGGCTCGACGCTGTGAAGCACGAGATCTCGGAGCTGCAGGAAAAGAGCTCCGGACTCAAGGCGCAGTGGGAGAGCGAGAAGGCGGTCATCAATCAGATCAACGACCTGAAGAAGAAACTCGATGAAGTTCGCGAGGAAGCGAATCGTTTCGAGCGCGAGGGCGAGCTGAACCGGGTCGCGGAGCTGCGCTACGGGCAGATCCCGCAGCTTCAACGCGAGGTCGATGCGCTGACGGCGAAGCTCGCGGAGATGCAGAAGGGTGGCGCGTTGCTGCGCGAGGAAGTGACGGAGGAGGACATCGCGGAGATCGTGGCTCGGTGGACCGGCATCCCGGTCACGAAGATGCTCGAGTCGGAAGTGCAGAAGCTCGTGCACATGGAAGCAAACCTGCGGCAGCGCGTCATCGGTCAGGAAGAAGCGGTGCGTGCGGTGTCGAACGCGGTGCGGCGGTCACGCGCCGGACTGAAGGATCCGAATCGTCCGACCGGCTCGTTCATCTTCATGGGCCCGACCGGCGTCGGAAAAACGGAGCTCGCACGCGCGCTCGCGGACTATCTGTTCGATGACGAGCACGCGATGATCCGCATCGACATGTCGGAGTACATGGAGCGGCACGCGGTCGCGCGATTGATCGGCGCGCCTCCCGGCTACGTGGGCTACGAAGAAGGCGGGCAGCTGACGGAAGCGGTCCGGCGCAGGCCGTATGCGGTGGTGCTGTTCGACGAGATCGAGAAGGCGCATCCGGAAGTGTTCAACGTCTTTCTGCAGATCCTCGATGACGGGCGGCTCACCGATTCGAAAGGTCGCGTCGTGAACTTCAAGAACACGGTGATCATCATGACGTCGAACGTCGGCTCGCAGTACATCCACGAGGCGGCGAAAGGGAACATGTCGGAAGACGACATGCGCCGCGCGGTCGAGCAGGAGCTGCAGCAGAAGTTCCGGCCGGAGTTCATCAACCGCATCGACGACATCATCGTCTTCCACTCGCTGACGTTGTCGGAGATCAAGCAGATCATCGGCATCCAGCTGAAGAAGCTCGAGGCGATCATCCGCGAGCGCGGCCTCACTCTGGACATCAGCGATTCGGCGAAAGAGCACCTCGCGCGCGAGGGCTACGATCCCGCATTCGGCGCGCGCCCGTTCAAGCGCGTGCTGCAGCGCCAGATCATCGATCCGCTGGCGATGCGGTTGCTCGAAGGAACGTTCAAGGCGAACGATACGATGTTCGTACGGATGATGGACGGAGAGCTGGAGTTGTCGCTCGAGCCGGAGCCGGCGAGCATCAACTAATCGACGTGGCAGAGGCGGATCGACTTGCCGACGCGGCGGCATTGGACGCGGTCGATCCACCTCCATCCGCCGAACGATCGTCCCCAGCGGTAGTTGTGGTCGCTCACGGCGACCCAGCCCTGCGTCGGCGTGCGCGCGTCGACGTAGTAGTGCGGCGGAAATCCGAGGCGGTCGAGATCGGCGGGGCCGAAGAGCGCGACGCCGAGTTGCGGGATCTTCTGGCGCCGCACTTCGTCGCGGAGGCGCAGGATGTCCTGTCCCCAATCGAGATTGCTGTCGACGAGATAGCGCGAGGGGTCGGGCTGCGCCATCTCGTTGAAGTAGGCGAGGTAGTCGGGATGCGCGAGGAACGACGCGATGAGATGCCACGCGAGCAGCACGATTGCCGCGCCGCGCGCGAGTTTGTGACGATGACGGATGAGCGCCATGAACGCAACGGCCATGGCGAGTGAGAGCGGGACGTAGATCGGCAGGATGTAGCGAACACCGATGTCGACGTGCGTCGTCATCGAGAGGCCGAGGATCGCGGCGGCCGCGGCCATTGCTTCGAGGAATGCGCTGTTGCGGCGTGCGAAGACGATTCCGAGGAGGACGAGAAGCAGCGTCGCGATGGTGGTCTTGAGACCGAGCGCGAGCGGGAAATACCACCACCAGCCTGCATCGCTCCAGCGGTGCAGCGCGTAGCCGGGGAAGCCCATGCGATTGACTTCGATCATCTGGGCGACGCCGGTGATGAATGCTGGTGCAGGAACCGGTGTCGTCGAGTCGAGACTCGCGAGAACTTTGCTCGCGATCGTGTTGGGAAAGGCGCGTTGGACGGGTGCCATCGCAGACGCGGGTGCGGTGCTGAAACCGTAACCGGCCCATACGACGAGGACCGCAAGCGGCGGCACGAGCAATACTGTCGCGATGCTGCGCCAGCGTGCGCGCGTTTCGGGATCGCGCAGCAATCGCACGGCGTAGATCGCGGCGCATGCGATCGGGACGTACGCGATGCAAAGCAGTTTGCAGCAGATCGCGAAGCCCCACGCGAGTCCGAGAATCGCGGCGCGTTTTGCGGTTGGGCGTTCGAGCCATCGCGAGAACGCGAGCAGCGCGACCGCCATCCCTGCGGTGCCGGCGGCGTCGAGAGTGGCCAGTCCGCTGTGTCCGAGGATCGAGGGCTGCGTCGTGAAGAAGAGCCCGGCGACGAGCGCGGTCGTTTCATCGAGCTCTCTTCGCGTCCATGCCCATATCGAGAGCGCGCCGATCAGGAAGAAGACGAGCGTTCCGACGCGCGCGAGGAAGAGCATCGTTTTGTAGTGGCCGAGGTCGTGGAACATGACCAGCGGGTTCTCGCCGTCGTCGTAGCGCGCGCCGGCGAGGAACGGCGGCAGTGCGATCGCGATGCGCGGCAGCGGTGGATTCTGTAGCTGCAGCGTGTAGCGGTGTTGCGTCAGGACTTCGAGGCCGGTGGCGAGATGCATGGTCTCGTCGGCGGTGTCGGAAAAGGTCGTGTAGGTCGATGCGATGCGGATGGTACCGACGATGAGCAGCAGGATCAGGACTGCGCGACGGGTGCTTCTGGTGGTGGTCACGAAAGCCCATACGCGGGCGTTTTCGCGGACGTCTACATCATCCCGATCACCAGTAGCCATTCTCCTGAGAGAACATCACCTCATACACTTTTCGCGCCCAGCTCCGTTTACCGAATTCGACGCGTCCTTCCTGCTGCAGCCATTCGCGGATCGGCAGCGTGAAGCCGGTCTTGCGGCGCGCGCGCACACTTTCCGGAAGTGGAGGTCGCGGCGCGTTCGCGAGGATCTGTTTGCCGCGATCTTTTCGGCGCACGAGCACCGGCGCGACCTTGCGCAGGAGGTGCGCGTCGACGAGTGGCACGCGTACTTCGAGCGAGTGCGCCATGCTGGCCCAGTCCATGTCGCGCAGCAGTTGATTGCGCAGATAGAGCGACGATTCGAGTGCTGCGACGCGCGCGTACGGCGTGCCGGGGTCAGGCGTGAGCGTGCGCTCGATCAATGCGACAAGATCGAGTCGTGCGATGCCTTCGCGCGCGATGTCTTCGCCCAGGACGGAAGGGAGCTCGGCCATGAGAAAGCGTCCGCGTTTCACGAGGTATGCGCCGGCATACGACGAGCCGTGACGGAGGATCTCGCCCATCTTCGGACTGATGTGGCGGCTGCGTTTGGCGAGCGCGTTGTTGAGTCGATAGACGCCTTCGCCGAGGCCGGGGATGCGGGAGAGAATGGAGGTGATGGGCATCCAGCGGGGGATGTCGCGGAACGACGTGTATCCGCCGAACAGCTCATCGCCGCCGGTGCCGGAGAGCGCGACCTTCAGTCCCATTTCTGCCGCGGCTTTGCTGATGAAGTAGCTGTTGAGGCCGTCGACGGTCGGCTGGTCCATCGCGGCGAAGATGCGCGGAAGCTCGTTGCGGAAGTCGGGGAGGGAGAGGTCGCGGATCGTATGGCGGACGTCGTACTGCTGCGCGACGAGCGCGGCGAGCGGTGCTTCGTCGTTGTCGCGCCCGCGGTACTCCTCGAAGCGGAGCGTCATCGTCTGCAGATCGGTTGCGCCGGATTCTCTTGCGAGTGCAACGACTGCGGTCGAGTCGATGCCGGCGGAGAGGAACGCGCCGACCGGAACGTCCGCGACCATGTGATAGCGCACCGATTCGAGCACTGCGTCGTGCACGATGGCCTGGCGTTCTTCGTCGCTGACGATGCGTGCGTTTTCGACGGCATCGCGGAGTGTTGCGGCGATCGAGAAGTATTGCTGCGGCTCGTGGACGCCGTTCGCGTCGACGTAGCAATACGAGCCTGCCGGAAGTGCGCGGATGGCTCGATACATCGTGAACGGCTCAGGCACGGTGCCACGCAGAAAGAAGCCAGCCGCGGCCGCGGGATCGAATTGCTTGTCGATGCGCTCGCTGGCGATGAGTGCCTTCACCTGCGACGCTACGCGCAGCGTGCCGCCGTCATCGGCGTAATAGAGCGGCTTGATGCCGTACGGGTCGCGCGCAAGGAACATGCGCCGCTTCGCGCCGTCCCACAACACGATTGCGAACATCCCGCGCAACTCCGTGAGCATTCCCTCGCCCATTTCGTCGTAGAGCTGGAGAAGGACTTCCGTGTCCGAGTGCGACGTGAACGTGCGGCCCTTCGCTTCGAGCCGCGCGCGCAGTTCCTGATAGTTGTAGATCTCGCCATTGAAGATGATGACGCGCTCGCCG
>DASYLL010000044.1:0-17654 GCA_036009605.1 Thermoanaerobaculia bacterium
ACCACTTCGATCTTCCGGGACCACGCTCGGGAACGGGCTCTTACCGCGCACCACTGCTTCGACGGCCTTGTCTGCGGGCACCGCTCAACACAGCATACGGTTCATCACCTCTTCAACGGCAGTCCCCTGCCGGTCTCACGCCCGGCATGACAGCGGGGAAACCTTCTACGAATGATTTCGTATAAGCTGCGTGATCATGCATCTCACGCGCTCGTTTCTCTGCCTCTTCGTCGCCATCGTCTCGCTCTCAGCGCGAGCCGCGCCTTTCGACGTCGCAAAGATGAATCGCGCGTTCGACGCGCTCGAATCCCATGAGCGATTGCGCGGCGCCGTGAGCATCACCAAAGACGGCAAGGTCGTCTACAGCCGTGCCTTCGGCCTTCGCGATGACGGCGTGAAGAACGATACGGCGACGATATTCCGCGTCGGCTCGATCACGAAGGTCTTCACTGCCGCGCTGATCTATCAGCTGATCGACGAGAAGAAGCTCGCGCTCTCGACGCCGCTCAGCAAGTTCTATCCGCAGATCGCGAACGCGGAACAGATCACGATCGCGCATCTCCTCGCACACGCCAGCGGCATTCCGAACTATCCGAACCGCGACGACTATGCGGAGAAGAACGGCTGGATCACGCAGCCGCAGACCACGAAGCAGATGGTCGAGCGCTTCGCCGCGCGGAAGTCCGACTTTGCCCCCGGCGAGAAGGTCTCGTACAGCAACGCCAACTACGCGCTCCTCGGCTACATCGTCGAGTCGATCACGAAGTCGACGTACGACCAGCAGCTGCAGAAGCGGATCGCGAAACCGCTCGGCTTGCGCCGCACGCGCTACGGCGGCCGCGTGAATCCCGCGAACAATGAAGCGCGCTCGTTCACGTTCGACGATGGGAAATGGGTGGCGAGCTCCGAAGAACAGCTCACTGTCTCCGCCGGCTCCGGCGCCGTCGTGTCGACACCGAACGATCTCGCGAAATTCATGACCGCGCTTTTCAGCGATCGTTTGATCAGTCGCAAGAGCATCGACGAGATGATCGCGCCGCTGTCGCCCGCACTCACCGGCGTGGAGCGCAAGGGTGTCGTCGTCTCCACGCTTCGCCGCGGACTCGACAAAACGATTTACTCGCACCTCGGCGGCATCGATGCCTTCAGCTCCAACCTCGTCTACTTCCCCGAGGACAAAGTCGCGATCGCAATCACGTTCAACGGGCAGAACTATCCGATGGGCCGCGTCTTCTGGATGCTCGTGAACGGCTACTACGGGCGTGACGAGGTGCTGCCGTCGTTCGAGGCGATCAAGCTGCCTGCTGAGACGCTGACGCGATACGAAGGCGTCTATTCGCTGGCGGCGATCGGAATGGACATCACGATCACGCGCGACGGAGATCAATTGCGCGCGCAGGCAACGGGTCAGGATTCATTCGCGATCGAAGCGATCATCGCGCCGACGGAGCACTTCAACGCGCTCTTCTGGGATCGCTCCGGAATCGTCGTCGAGTTCCGTCGCGACGCGGATGGCAATGTTTCGTCGATGGCTCTCTTCCAGGGGCGGGGAGAGATGAACTTCGTGCGCAAATGACAGCGACACGCCGCGAATTTCGCGGCGTGTCGCCATCGAGGAGTCACAACATCAGGGCGCTACGATCGTGACGTGGCTGGTCTCGTTGTTCGTGATGCTCACGAATCCCCATAGCTGCATCGCCGGGGCGCCTGGTGCGCCATCGATCGGGGTCGGGCGAATGGCCGCGCGAACGGCCGTGTAGCCCGAAGGGATGAGCGTCGTGAGATCGACCTGCGCGCTTGCTGGGTAGAGCGGCAAGTCCGCGGTGGTGGCCGTAGCGTGTCCGTCGACGAGACGGAGACGGATCTGCGAGCGCAGGAACGGCGTGTTTTCGGAGTCGCCGTAAAGCGTGAGCTCGACGTCGCGATTGTCCGCGCCGGTGGCGTCGTAGATACGCAGCATCGAGCGATACTGCGCCGCGACCGGAATCGCGATCAGCGAGAACCCTGCGGTCTCGAAGTCCTCGTCGCGCGCCATCGGAATGAATGCGCCGGCCGTGGTGCTGCTCTTCGATGCGTCATAGACGCGTGTGGCGAGCGTCACCTTGTCCGCATCCGACTCTCCGACATACACGAACTGAGGACCGTCCGATGGGAACACGAGATACTCGTCCGCCGCGTCGAAGAGGCGGTTGAGCGGCGGCGGTGCGCAGGGATCTTCGAGCGGACCGCAACCGTTCGCGTCGAGCACCGGCAGGGTGTCGGATTCGATCACGCCGCTGATCTCCGCTTTCCAGAGTGAACCGTTCGCGCCGGGGGTCTCCGAGGCGGGGAAGGGAACGAGAATGCGGCTCCAGTCGCCGGCGTCGCCGAAGGCCAGCGTACGGTAAGCAGAGTTGTTGCTGACGTCCTCGTCGTGATGGGCCTGCGCCGAGAACACGTGGGCCCGCGTGTCGACGCGGGTGGATGAATCGAGCGTGGTGAAGCGGACGGAGACCGTGGAGCTCGTGGACGCAGCCAGCTGGTCGCGTTTGCAGGTCGTGGTGAGCTGGTCGTCCGGCGTGCAGGTCCAGCCGTCGCCGTTGAAGGTTTTCGGCAGATTCACCACCGGGATGTGAACCACGACGCGAACGTCGTTCAGAGCCTGCGGCCCGTTGTTGCGCACGTCGTACGAGAGCGTCATGAGCGTGTTTCGCGGGATCGGGTTCGGCCGACCGCTGGCAGTGATCGACAGATTCGCTTTGATCGCCGACGCCGTGAGGGTGAGCGGCAGGTCGGCGTGATTGTTTCCCGGATTGATGTCGGCGCTGACCAGTACGCGCAGCGCGAACGGGGCAGCGTCGATGTCGGCAGGAGCGGTGGCGTGGTAGGTGAGATTCACATCCGCGCCTGCGGGCATCGAATCCGTCCAGCAGTTGAGGAACGCCGTCGAGCACTGCCAGCCGGCCGCCGGCGTCGCAGCCAGGACGAACATCGCCTCGCCGTGGGTGTTCAGGAAGTTCACATTGACGTTCGCGGCGGCATCCGGGCCGTTGTTTCTGAGGCGGGCGACGAACGTGAAGTCCTCGCCGGTGGTCACGCTGGTCTTGTCAGCGGTGAAAGAGACGACTTCGACGTCGCCACTGGCGAAGGCACTGGCAGAGAGGAACAGGGCCAGGATCGGCACGAGCAATTTTCGCATGCAGTTACAGCTCCTTATTGTTATTCGAGAATGCTATAAAAGCATAATTTCAGCGAGTCGCAAAGTTATTTTTCGAGTTGGCCGATGGCTCGGCGGATCTGCGTGGCGCGACTTGTGACGGTGCGAGCGGTGATGATCTTGAGAATCACCGCGTACTGTTCGGTTTTGCCGAGCGCCTCGAACGCCTTTGCTGCGCGTGCGTTAGCTGCGAGCGCGATGGCGAGATCGGGTGGGACGGTGGCGTTGCGCTGCGACTCGTACGCGGCGTCCCACCGCCCGTCCGCCTTCGCGGCATCGACTTCCGCGACGCCCGACGATCGCATGCGTCCTGCCGCGGTCAGCTCCTCGACCTTCGCGACATTCACCTGGGACCAGCGGCTGCGCGGCCGGCGCGGCACGTACTTCTGCAGGTAGTGGACGTCGTCGAGCGACTTGCGCTGTCCCGAGATCCAGCCGTAACAGAGGCCGACGTCGACCGCTTCGTCGTCCGTCAGCGATTGAATGCCGGAGCTCTTCTTCGCGATCTTCAGCCAGACGCCGGCTTGATCCTCGACGTGCTCATCGAGCCACGATTCGAATGCCGCGGCGTTGCGGAAGAAGATCACCGGGGCTTCGGGCGCGGGGTGCGTTTTCGGCATTCGATCATGAGAGCGCCGCCCGATCCTGCGATCGGATGGCGTTGCTCATGTCATGTACGCGGTATTGGTGCCGAACGTTGGGTCTGGGACGTCCGAATCGTTCAGGTTCGAGCTCTCATGATCGCCAGACCTGCCATGAGTCCCGCGAATGCGAGGAGCATCCAGCCGGAAAGCGTGGGGATGCTCTCACCGACAGCGGCTGCAACGACAGGGACGACCGCGGCAGCAGAGCCGTTTTCATTCACGGGATCCGCGATCGACGAGGTCACCGATGCCGCATTTGCTGTGCTGCCTGCCGCCGTCAGCCGAACGACCAGCGTGATCGTGACGTTCGCACCGTTCGCCAGCGTTCCCACGCTGCAGCTCACGATCGCGGTTCCGCCGCACGTGCCTTGTGTCGAAGCGGCCGAGACGAAGTCCATCCCGGCAGGCAAGGGGTCGGTCATGAGAACGTCCGACGCTGCGTCGGGGCCATGGTTCGTGACCACGATCCGATAAGTGAGCGTCTCGCCTGTGAAGTACGGACCTGACTCGACCACCGTGTTCGTAAGGGAAAGGTCCGCGGCCGCGTCGACGATCGTTCCCGTCCCGCTGCTTCTGGTGATCGTCGCCAGATTCGGGGAGGAGAGGTTGACGCTGAACGTTTCGGACGGTTCGAACACAACGTCGATGGCCAGCGGAACGGTGATCGTCTGTGTCGTCGTTCCGGTTGCGAACGTGAGCGTGCCTGTGGTCGTAGTGTAGTCGCCGGGCGCGATGGCGGTTCCGTCCGAGGTGGCGTAATCCACCGTCGCAGGAAGCGCGGTCGCGCCAGTGAGCGTCACGGTGAAGACGAAGCTCGTCGCGTTCTGCGCCCCATCATCGATTGCCAGTGCAGGAGGTGCGTCGTCGTTCTGAATCGTGCCGGTGCCGGACGCGGTCGCGATCGTTGCGTTGGTGGCGCCGGACAACTCCACCGTCAAGGTCTCGTCCGTTTCGTACGTCACGTCGCCGTTCAGCGAAACCGGGATGCTCTGCGTGAGCGTACCCGGCGGGAACGTGAGCGTGCCGCTCGTGGTGGAGTAGTCGGCCGCTGCCGTAGCCGCACCATTGGACGTGGTGTAGTCGACCGTCACGGTCTGTGTCGTCGTGCCCGCGAGCGTCACCGTGAACACGAGGTTGCTGGTGGCTCCGTTCCCTTCGGTCTGACCGACGTTGTCGATCAGCAGACTCGGAGGCCCATCGTCATTCACGATCGTACCGTTGCCGATGGCCGTGTTGATCGTTCCATTCACGGCGCCCGAGAGATTCACCGTGAACGCTTCATTGGGTTCATTGACCGTGTCGCCTGCGACGGAAACGTCGACGCTCCGCGTAGTCGTTCCGGGTGCGAACGTGAGCGTGCCGCTCGTGGTCGCGTAGTCGCCGGATGCCGCGGCCGTTCCGTCCGTCGTGTTGTAGTCGACCGTCACGGTTTGCTCCGTGGCACCGGTCAGCGTCAGCGTGAAGACAAAGCTCGTCGCCCCGCTGTTCCCCTCGGCCTGTGTGACGTTGTCGATCGCGAGTGTTGGCGATGCATCGTCGTTCTGGATCGTGCCTGTTCCCGTTCCGGTTGCAATCGTGGCGACGGTCGCGCCGGACAACAGGACGGTAAATGTCTCGCCGGTCTCGTTCACCGCATCGCCGGCGACCTGGACGGAAATGGTTTGCGTCAACGTGCCGGGAGCGAACGTGAGCGTGCCGCTCGTGGTTGTGTAGTCGCCCGGTGCCGTCGCTGTTCCGAGGTTGGTTGTGTAGTTGACGGTCACGGTCTGTGCCGTCGAGCCGGTGAGCGTCACCGTGAAGACGAAGTTCGTCGAGCCGCCCGTCCCCTCGGCCCGGCTGATGCTGTCGATGGCAAGGGTCGGGACCGGATCATCGTTTTGAATCGTGCCGGTGCCGGTGGCTGTCGTGATCGCAGCGACGGTTGCGCCGGAGAGTCCAACGGTGAAGATCTCGTCGGTCTCGTTCACAGCGTCGCCGACGATCGGGACTGCGATGGGCTGCGTGAGCGTTCCCGGCGGGAACGTGAGCGTGCCGCTCGTCGCCGCGTAGTCGCCGGGCGCGGTGGCGGTGTTGTTCGCGGTTGCGTAGTCGACGGTCACGATCTGTTCGGTGGTGCCGAGGAGCGTCACGGTGAACGCGAGACTCGTGTTGGCTTCGGTCTGGCTGACGTTGTCGATCGCCAGCGTTGGCGCGGCGTCATCGTTCTGAATCGTGCCGGTGCCGGTGGCCGTGGTGATCGTTGCGATCGTGGCGCCGGAGAGGACGACGGTGAATCCTTCATTGATTTCGTTCGTCGCATCCGCGGCAATTGCCACGGTGATCGACTGCGTCAACGTGCCCGGTGCAAACGTGAGCGTTCCGGTCGCGGTCGTGTAGTCGGCGGAAGCGGTCGCGGTTCCGGGCGTCGTGGTGTAGCCGACGGTCACGGTCTGCGCGGTGGAGCCAGTGAGTGTGACGGTGAACGCGAAGTTCGTCGAACCGCCTGTGCCCTCGACCTGACTGATGTTGTCGATCGTCAGCGTCGGTGCGGCGTCGTCGTTCTGAATGGTGCCGGTGCCGGTGGCCGTGGTGATCGTTGCGATCGTGGCGCCCGACAACAGGACGGTGAATGCCTCACCGGTTTCATTCACAGCATCGCCCGCGACCTGGACGGTGATGGTTTGCGTCAAGGTGCCGGGAGCGAAAGTGAGTGTGCCGCTCGCGGTCGTGTAGTCGTCCGGTGCGGTCGCTGTGCCGAGGTTGGTCGTGTAGTTGACGGTTGCGGTCTGCTCGGTCGAGCCCGTGAGCGTCACCGTGAAGACAAAGTTCGTCGCGCCGCCCGTTCCCTCGGCTTGTGTGACGTTGTCGATCGCCAGTGTTGGCGCAGCATCGTCGTTTTGAATCGTGCCGGTGCCGGTGGCTGTCGTGATCGCAGCGATGGTTGCGCCGGACAGTGCAACGGTGAAGAGCTCGTCGCTCTCGTTCACGGAGTCGCCGACGATCGGGACTGCGATGGGCTGCGTGAGGGTTCCCGGCGGGAAGGTGAGCGTGCCGCTCGTCGCCGTGTAGTCGCCGGGCGCGATGGCGGTGCCGTTCGCTGTCGCGTAGTCGACGGTCACGATCTGTTCGGTGGCGCCGACGAGGGTCACGGTGAAGGCGAGACTCGTGTTTCCTTCGGTCTGGCTGACGTTGTCGATTGCCAGCGTTGGCGCGGCGTCATCGTTCTGAATCGTGCCGGTGCCGGTGGCCGTGGTGATCGTTGCGATCGTGGCGCCGGAGAGGACGACGGTGAATCCTTCATCGATTTCGTTCGTCGCATCGGTGGCAATCGCGACGGTGATTGGTTGCGTCAACGTGCCCGGCGCGAACGTGAGCGTTCCGGTGGTGGTCGTGTAGTCGGCGGGAGCGGTCGCGGTTCCGGGCGCCGTGGTGTAGCCGACGGTCACGGTCTGTGCGGTGGAGCCAGTGAGTGTGACGGTGAACCCGAAGTTCGTCGAACCGCCCGTGCCCTCGACCTGACTGATGTTGTCGATCGCGAGAGTCGGCGCAGCATCATCGTTCTGGATCGTGCCCGTACCGGTCGCGGTGCTGATGGTCGCGCTGGTTGGGCTCGATAGTTCGACGGTGAACAACTCGTCGGTCTCGTTCAGGGCGTCGCCGGACACTGGAACGATGATCTGCTGTGTGAAGGTGCCCGGCAGGAACGTGAGCAAGCCGCTCGTCGACGTGTAGTCCGCGGGCTCGATGGCCGATCCGTTTGCCGTCGCGTAGTTGACGGTCACGGTTTGCGCGGTGGTGCCGGTGAGGGTCGCGGTGAAGACGTAGTTCGTCGCTCCTCCCGTCCCTTCGTTCTGGCTGACGTTATCGATGGCGAGGGTCGGGAGAGGACCGTCGTCATCGACGATGGTCACGATCCCCGAAGTCAGCGCACCGAGCGACGCGCCCACGGGGTTGGTCAGCGTCACCGTGAATGTTTCGTCGGCTTCGGAATCGCCGTTGTTGGTGATCGGCACGTTGACGGTCTGTGTCGTGACGCCGTAGCCAAAGGAGACCGTGCTGCTGGTGGTGGTGTAGTCGGTGCCCGAAGTGGCTGTTCCGTTCGACGTTGCAAGGGTGACGGTCACGCTGCAATCGCTTCCACCGGTGCGTTCGACAGTGATCGTTGCGGGCCCGCCTCCCTCATTCACGGAGTAGGTTGCGCTCGAGAGCGAGAGCGCTCCGGTCACGGGAACGCTGCCGAGGAGGATCGAGACATCGTTCGAACCTTCGTTCACTACGGCCAGATCACCTCGGCCATCTCCGTTGAAGTCTCCGATGGCAACGGCTTGCGGATTCGTTCCGACGTTGAAGTGTGCCGCCGCGGCAAACGTGGTCCCGGTGTTGAGCAGAATCGAGACGCTGTTCGCGGTGTAGTTCGCAATGGCGACGTCGACCCTCCCGTCACCGTTCAAGTCCCCGGTGGCCACTGAGGTTGGATTCGTGCCTGCCGCGAAGGTCGAAGTCCCGAACGAGGTACCGAGCGACCTGATCCTCGTGACATTGTTCGAGCCGCGGTTTGCGATCACGAGGTCGTGGTTCCCATCGGTGTTGAATTCGCCGATCGCCACCGAGCCTGGCTGTGTTCCTGTCGAGTAGGTCATCGCGCCGAAGGTGGCCCCTCCGCCGTTGACCAGAATCGAGAGGTTATTCGAACCGTAGTTGGCGACGGCGACGTCGCTGCGACCGTCGGGGCCGACGTTGCCGGTCGTGCCATCGGCGAGGTCGCGGACGGCTACCGCCCGAGGATTGGTTCCTGCCAGATGATTCGCCGCCGCTCCGAATGTTCCTGTACCGGTTCCGAACAGAACGGAGACATTGCTCGACGCGAAATTGGCGACAGCGAGGTCACTCTTCCCGTCTCCGTCGAAATCGCCGACCGCGACCGAAGTCGGACCCGTTCCCACCGCGTAATGCGTTACTCCTCCAAACGTCCCGGTCCCCGTGCCGAGCCGGATCGAAACGTTGTTCGAGCCTTCGTTCGCGGTAACGATGTCGCTGTTCCCATCGTTGTTGAAATCGCCGACGGCCACGGAGGTCGGCCCGGTTCCCATGGCGCCAGTCGTTTCTACAAACCCGCCCACGGTATTCAGTAGAACTGAAACGTTGTTCGAGCCGAAATTGGCGACGACGAGGTCGCTCCTTCCATCCTCGTCGAAATCGGCCACCGCGGCGGATCGTGGCGCCGTTCCCACTGTGGGGCCGGGCGCAGGGGTGAAGGCTGCACACGTCGTTGCCGCGGCGGTATAGGTGAAGTCATCGGCGGATGTGTCGACGCTGTTGCCCAGCGCATTCGTGACGCGGACGCGCACCGAATTCGTACCGGCCGGGCTGGTGGCGATGCACTGCTTCGTGGACGCACAGCTCACGCTCGTGCCGGGGTTGGCGCCGAAGGCGATGGTGGTAGCGCCCACGATGAAGTTCGATCCATCGATCGTGACGACGGTTCCGCCTGTGATTGGCCCCGTGGTCGGACTGATGGATGTGACCACCGGAGCGCAATTGCTGCCGAGCATCGCCAGCAGGCCGGTCGATTCGGTGCTGGCAAGGTCGCTTCGCCCGTCACCGTTGAAATCGCCGATCGCCACGGAGGATCCCCACCCCCAGAAGGTCGCTGCTGCAAACGTCCCGGTCCCGGTTCCGAGGGAAACCGACAGGTTGAACCGTAACCCTGCCACGATGTCGTTCCGGCCATCGTTGTTGACGTCGCCAATGGCCACTGCATGTGAATCCGTGTTGATTCCGGGAACAGCGGTCAACGTTCCAAACGTACCCGTTCCCGTGCCGAGGATGAACGCGACCTGGCTCCAACCCGCGATGGCGAGATCGCTGAAGCCATCGTTGTTGAGGTCGCCGGTCGCTATTTCGCGCGAGACAGAGCTCCCAAAGGTAGAGCCCGTTCCAAATGACCCGGTTCCCGAGCCGAGCAGAATCCGAACATTCGTGCCGGTCGCGATGGCGAGATCGCTGCGGCCATCGCCGTTGAAATCCCCGGTCGCTACAGCGTAACCGTGAGCAACTCCAATCGCTGCGTTCACCGGTGCCGCAAAGCCCCCGGATCCGTTTCCGGGCAGGAGCATGGCGTTGCCCGAGTCCTCATTCACGACCACGATGTCGGTCTGGCCATCGCCATTGAAGTCGCTGACCGCGAGATCCGATGGTTCCGCGGGCGTCGCGATGCTCGTTGCGACTCCAACGGTCCCGGTCCCGGTGCCGAGCAGGATCGAGACGAAGGTCGACGCGGAATTCGCGACGGCCAGGTCGTCCCGATCGTCTCCGTTGAAGTCGCCGATCGCGACGGAGGTCGGTGCGTTTCCAACCGCGTACGTCGCTGCCGCACCAAAAATCCCCGTAGCCGTGCCGAGACGAATCGAGACGGTGTTCGCGGTTTTGTCCGTGAAGGCCAGGTCACTTCGTCCATCATCATTGAAGTCGCCGATGGCCACGTCGGCCAGATCCGTCCCGCCATGGGGTCTCGCCGAATAGCCCCAGCAGTCGGCCTGTGCTCCCCGGTAGGTGAAATTGTCCGCGAGCGTGTCGGAGCTCGTCCCCGTGGACGTCGTGACGCGGACGCTGACCGTATTGCTTCCGGCCGGGCTGGTCGCGGTGCATCGAGTCGTCGAGGAGCAGCTCACACTCGTGCCGTTGGCAGTCCCGAACTTGACGGTCGTGGCGCCGACGATGAAGTTCGAGCCGGTGATCGTGACCGCGGTTCCACCTGCTGCCGGACCGCTGGAGCGATTGAGCAGCGTGACTACCGGATCGGCGTTGGCGATCGGAGTGAGAGCCAGCGTGACGATGACGATGGCCGCGGACAATCCGATGAAACGGGCTTTCGTGCGCATGGCTTGCGCCTCCTCGATCAGTGTTGTGGTGCGCGGGCGCGCTACGCCGAGGAACGCGAGGCTGTGACGCGTCAAACGTTCACGGCAGATTTCCTGGCGTTCCTGCGCGGAGACTTCTTCGCAAAACGCGGGCGAAGGCAGTCGGCCTTCGACGAAGCTTCAGCGTGCGGATCGATGATCGCGGACGGCCGAACGTGCGGGAAAGAAGGGCGAATTCGCAGGCTTGCGCCCGGACGACGAACGCGAATGTCAATTCCAATCTTTGTTGTAGGGGAAGCACTGATGAGGTGGACCAAACCTCAGCGTGCAGGAATCCTACTACGGAAAGAAAGGACCAACAGAAATCGCGGATACGTACGGAGATCGGATCACGGATACCGTGAGTTCGAACAGGCGATGGTGGTCTGGACCTGTTCGTCATCCACCGGAAGGCTGCACGAGACTTCGTCTTCGGTGAGGCTGTGGAACGCCAGGAAGTGATTCTCCGCAAGCGCGGCCTTTCCGTCGATCGCACTCATGCCCTGGTTGCCGATCGTGACGCGCTGAGACGCGCCGGCGCGCAGCACCATCGTGCGCGCGACCTCTTTGTGCGTGGCGGTGAACGTCGCTCGTCGTTTCGACGCGAAGGATGCTCGTTCGCTCCACCTGATCTTCTGTGAGCGGAGCGTGCCGGACGTGACGCTCATCGTCGTCGCCGTGACGGGTACCGTCAGCGTGAACATCGAGCACGTCGCTCGCAGCGAAGGAATGAGCGCCGCGAACGTCGGATCTTCCGCGGACGGTCCGCCATCCGCGCGACCACTTCGAGCTGATTTGCGTAATTGCAGACGAGGCCCACTTCGCCGTAGATGCGGCCGGCGACACCGAAGCGCGCTGCTTCTTTCGCGGTGAACCAGTCGCCGATCTCGTAGTGGATCAGCTGACCGGTGGCATTCGGCACGACGAGGTCGTAAACGACGCCGGCAGTGCGGTCACTTTCGACGAGCGCGGGTTGTCCTGTGAATGCCCTGCCGAGGTCCTTCGAGTGCCAGTTTTGCCAGCCGTCGCGATGGATCGCCCACAGCGTTCCATTGGTCTTGACCGCGACGAGGTAGAGCCACTTGCCGGATCCGAGAACCATGGACAGGCCGCTGAACTGGTTCGTGTACAGCTTCACGCCTGCATACCAGACGCCGGCGTCGTTGCGGAACATTCCGCTGCTCCTCGTTTTCGTATGGGTGAGAACTTCCTCGGGCGCTGTCAGAACTTCGGTCATAGCTGTCTCTCCTTGCATGGAGAGGCTGGCGCGGCGGAAAAATTGTCGCGCCTTCCCGGTGCCGGCTTCCGCATCGTCATGCGCCTGCAGCACGTCCACACGCGGAGGCGACGATGTTTCGCATTGTGCCGGCCTCATCTCTTGAGTAGCATGTGAGCAGGTCCAGGTATCCCAAAAGGGTGATCTTCGTTTCTTCGTCGGAAGAAGACGGCGGGGAGATGGCTGGGTGTAGATCGCGACGATCGAGTCGGGACGGTCCTGACGCGCTCGTGGGAGCGAACACTTTCAGTTGTGTGCGGTTCAGAAAGGTTCGCGATGAAACTCAAACTTGCCGTCTCTGTGATGTTCCTATCCCTGTTCGTGGCGTCGAACGCCGCAGCACAGGCCAACGCGGCCAACTACACGTTCAGCACGACCACCACAGGCTCGATGGGCGACATGAGCTCGGGGACGACACAGCTCCTCGCGCCGAACCTCGATGACACGCCATCGCCGGTGACGTTGTTCGGATTCGACTTCTTCTTCATGGGCGTCCGGCAGGACCGTTTCGGCATCAACGACAACGGTGTTCTGCGTCTGGGTGCCGCGGCACAGGCCAGCACGCCCTACAAGCCACTCGCTCAGGCAGGCCTGCCGATCATCACCGCCTATGGCGCCGACCAGCGCACGCATGCCGGAGACGGACGCGTCCATTTCAGGACCACAGGATCGGCGCCGAATCGCGTGGCCACGATCGAGTGGCTGAACAATCAGGCCAACTTCAACACAGGCGGGACCGCGGATCTCACCTATCAGGTGCAGTTGCATGAGACGACCGGCTGCATCGACTTCGTGTACGCCTCGATGACGATGAGCGTGGCCGGCGCTGCTTCGTCCGACTCACAGAATCCCAACATCGGCTTCTCGAGCGGCAACGCCGCCGGCACCGTCGGTTCGGTGACGGCCGCGCAGAGCGGCACTCCCTCTCCGACCTACAACGGTGCCTCCGCAACTGCGGTCGCCAACCTCTACACCGCTGGCTCGATCCCCGTGCTCACTTCGGCGTCGGACGGATCGCGGCGTACGTTTTCGTACTGCTCGCCCACGCCGACGGCTCCCGGCGGACCACTTACGTTCACGGGTGCCGGGCCGAGCAACATCACTCTGAACTGGGTGGACTCGCCGAACGAGGTCAACTACGCCATCTACAACTCGACCGACGCCGTGAACTACACCTTCGTCGGCGCGGCTGCTCAGAATGCGACGAGTTTCTCAGCGACTGGCCTCAATCCCTCGACGAGCTATTCCTGGCGGCTCTTCGCGGTTTCTGAGGGCGCGCTGTCGGCGGCGCTGAGCGGCACGGGCGCGACCGTTGCGCCGACGGCAATTTCGTCGACCGGTGCCGGCGGACTCTGGAACGCGCCGGGGACCTGGGCTGGCGGAATCGTGCCCGGCGTCAATGACGCGGTCTCCATCGTCGGGGGCTCGACCGTGACGATCGATGTCCTGACCGCAACGGCCTATTCGGTCACTGTCGACAATGGTGGCATTCTCGAATACATCACGGCGCCGGCTTCCACACTGACCGCCATCTCGGATGTCACCGTCCAATCCGGCGGCATCTTCCGATCGGCGGCGTCGCTCACCACGACGACGCACAACCTCAGCCTGGGCGGCAACGTCATCAACAGCGGCACGCTCGATTTCTCCACCAACGCCGACACGGCCGGCGCGAACATCACCTTCACCGGTCCGAACAACACGTCTCTCTCCGGAACCGGAGCCACGACCGACATTCGCCAGATCACGGTGAACAAGAGCACCAGCGCCGTGATCGTGGAAATCCTTCCGAGCAACTTCACCGTCCGCGGCGTGACCACCGACAGCGCGGGCTGGCTGGTGATGACCACCGGCACACTCAAGATCTCAGGCTCGTTCACCGGCACGAACCGCGTCTTCGGAGTGGCCGCTTATACGATTCCCATTGCATTCGGCTTCTGGTTGAACAATCCGAACTACACCGTGGCGGCGCAGGCCGGGAACGCGGTCAATAACGGTACCTTCCGGCTCAGCCAGGGCACGTTCAACCAGGGCACGTTGAACAGTCACACATTCCGCGGAGGCACGGGTGCCATCTTCAACATCGAAGGCGGGACCCTCAACTGTTCCGGACAGTTCAGTCCGCAGAACGCGGTGACGTACAACCAGAGCAACGGCACGGTCAACGTCGCCACTGTCGGAAACAGTCAGACCAACGTCGGCTCGTTCGAGCTCCTCGCCGCGGCCATCTTCAACTTCACCGGTGGAACCATCAACGTCGTCCAGGCCAGCACGGGAGCCACGCAGATCGATTTCCGCGTTAGCGGAACCGCGGCCGCGGTGAACGGAACGCTTCGGATCGGCACCGCGGCGACAGTCACCAAATTCACCTTTAACATTCGCGGCAACATCCCCAATCTGGTCATCGACAACACCACGAACAACAAATTCGCCTCTGTCACGTCGCAGGTCAATCTGCTGGGCACGACGCTGATCAACGTCGGCACCAGCCTGACCATCAACGGCCAGATCTGCCTGGTTCTCGGTCCGACATTCACGAACAACGGCACGCTCATCGGCACGGCGGCCAACACGCGCTTCTACTTCCTGGGCGGAACGGGACCGACGACCTACAACGGCACGGGTGTCGTCACTGCGCCACTGGTGTCGTGGGAAGTCGATAACCCAGCCAACGTGACGATCGATCCGGCGGTCAATCAAATCGTTACCTCGCGTTACAACAATTTCTCCGGCGGCCTGATCGGCTCGGCCAAATTGACGGTCGGCAACGGCGGCGCCACGACGGCGGTGCTGCAGCTGGGTGTCACCGGAGCAACCCAGCCGGTCCTGGGTCTCGATGTGCCTCCGGTCTTCAACCCGGGCACCGGCGGTGTGATCCTTCTCTATGCTCCCGAACTGACGGGCCGTACGACCGGGAATGAGATGCCGCCGTCCCGCACGCTGACCACCCTCAGCGTCACCAACCTCAATCCGATCACGATCGCCGGCGGCGACGTCACCGTGAACGGCGTCGGCGCCGGCGCGCTGGCCCTCGGTGCAGCACGCGTCATCACCGGGGCGAACACGCTCTTCTTCAACACGACGGTGGGCACGATCACCCGCTCTACCGGGTTCGTCGATGGCAACTTCCGCAGAGCGGTGGCCGCCGCCAGCTCAGTCGTGTTCGACGTCGGAACCGTGAACGGCTACACGCCCGTGACCTTCAACGTCACCGCGGGTTCGTTCCCGACGACCATTACCGCTTCGGCGGTGCAGACATCGGCGCCGGGCATCCAGCCGCTGTCCCGCGTCATCAACCGTCACTGGAACTTCCAGGCTACCGGCGTCACGTCCGACATCACCGTCAGCTACCTCGATCCCGCGGACATCCCGGGATCGGTGACGGAAGCCAATCTTCGCTTCTTCCGGAAAGAGGCTGCCAATCCCAACGACTACTCGGATCAGGGAGGCACGGTCAACACCGCCGCGAACACGGCCACCGTCATCGGCGTCACTTCGTTCTCTCCGTGGACCCTCGCCGAGCCGGGCGTCGATCTCGTCATCAGCAAAACCGACAACACCGCGTCCGTCGTACCAGGCGGTACGGTGACCTACGTGATCACCGCTTCCAACGGCGGCGTGAGCGGCAATCCTGCGGCCACGGTGACCGACACCTTCCCCGCGGAACTGACCTGCTCGACTACCTGCGCAGGCTCGCTCGGCGGTACGTGTACCGCTGGACCGTTTGCCGGCAACATCAGTGACGGCGTGAGCCTGCCGTCCGGTGGATCGGTGACGTACACCTCCGTCTGCAGCGTCAGCTCTGCGCTGACCGGGAGCCTGGTCAACACCGCGAGCATTTCCGGCGGCGCCATCCCCGATTTCAGCTCGGGCAACAACTCGGCAACCGATACCGACATCATCGCCGCCCAAGCCGACTTTGCCATCACCAAGACTGACGGCATCACGGTCGCCACGGCCGGTGGTTCGACGACCTACACCATCACTGCCAGCAACGCCGGCCCGAGCGCCGCCACCGGCGTCACCGTCGCGGACACGTTCCCGGCGTCCCTGACGTGCACCTGGACGTGCCTCGGCGCAGGCGGCGGCACCTGCACGGCGGCGGGGTCGGGCAACATCAATGACTCGACCAACCTCCCTGCCGGCGGCAGCGTGACGTACACCGCCAGTTGCACGATCTCTCCGTCCGCCACCGGCTCGTTGTCGAATACGGCGACCGTGACTGCACCCGGCGGCGTGACGGATCCGAACTCCGGCAACGACTCCGCGAGCGACAACGACACGATTGCCGGCGACGCCGACCTTTCGATCACCAAGACGGACGGCGTCACGTCCGTGAATGCCGGCGCCTCGACGACGTACATCATCACCGCCAGCAACGCCGGCCCGAGCGCCGTCAGCGGCGCCACTGTGGCCGACACGTTCCCGGCGTCCCTGACGTGCACCTGGACGTGCCTCGGCGCAGGCGGCGGCACCTGCACGGGCTCGGGGTCGGGCAACATCAATGACTCGACGACCAACCTGCCGGTCGGCGGCAGCGTGACGTACACCACCAGTTGCACAGTCTCGACGTCCGCCACGGGATCGTTGGCGAACACGGCGACCGTGACTGCACCCGGCGGCGTGACGGATTCGAACTCCGGCAACAACTCCGCGGCCGACAACGACACCGTCACCGCGGAAGCCGATCTCTCGATCACGAAGACCGACGGCGTCACGACTGTCACGGCCGGTGGTTCGGCCACGTACACGATCACAGCCAGTAATGCCGGTCCGAGCAACGCCACCGGCGCGACCGTAGCCGACACGTTCCCCGCCTCTCTGACATGCACGTGGACGTGCCTCGGTGCAGGCGGCGGTACCTGCACAGGCGCGGGGTCGGGCAACATCAACGACACCGTGAACCTGCCGAGTGGCGGCAGCGTGACCTACACCGCGAGCTGCACCATTTCCGGCGCAGCCACCGGCTCGCTCTCCAACACCGCGACGGTCACCGTTCCCGCAGGCGTGACCGAGGCGGATTCCGGCAACAACTCCGCGACGGACACCGACACGATCGGAGCCTCTGCCGATCTCTCCATCACCAAGACCGACGGCGTCGTTGCCGCGACGGCTGGTGGTTCGACCACCTACACGATCACAGCCACCAACGCTGGCCCGAGCGGGGCCACCGGCGCGACCGTGGCCGATACGTTCCCCGGCTCTCTGACGTGCACGTGGACGTGCCTCGGCGCAGGCGGCGGTACGTGCACAGGCGCGGGATCGGGCAACATCAACGACACGGTGAACCTGCCGAGTGGCGGCAGCGTGACCTACACCGCGAGCTGCGCGATTTCCGGCGCAGCCACCGGCTCGCTCTCCAACACCGCGACGGTCACAGTTCCTGCAGGCGTGACCGAGACGGATTCCGGCAACAACTCTGCGACGGACACCGACACGCTCGGAGCCTCTGCCGATCTCGCGATCACGAAGACCGATGGCGTCCTTGCCGTCACGGCGGGTGGCTCGACGACCTACACGATCACGGCGAGCAATGCCGGTCCGAGCGGTGCCACCGGCGCGACCGTGGCCGACACGTTCCCCGCGTCGCTGACGTGCACGTGGACGTGCCTCGGCGCTGGTGGCGGTACATGCACAGGCGCGGGGTCGGGCAACATCAA